>JBLIIJ010000115.1:0-11035 GCA_047635055.1 Cyclobacteriaceae bacterium
AGACTTTTTTAGTGGTAACAGTTCCAGAAAGGTGCTATTACATTTGGCATAATGAAAACTCCCAGCCCGATTCTAAATCCAATAGTAAAGTGAAGAAAATCTCAGCGAACATTTTTTGTCATAAAAATAGTCACTCCATTAACAGGAGGGTGGAACCAAATATTCAAACTATTCCTGTCAATCATTGAACAGGAGCATTAGCTGAGTAAGAAATCTTACCATTTGCTGCCTCCATCGTTTTAGTCCTATTTTCATGAAACATCACGAAAACATTGATTTCAAGAAACTTTAAAACTTTTTTTTGCAAATCAAAAATCCTTTACTACGTTTGTATTCTCAAATCGATCATGCATCGATTTATTAAGAAGTGCTGAGAGACAGGCTCGATGACGCACTAGCAACCTCCACCCTAAACGGAAAGGTGCTAATTCCTGAACGATAAATTGATAATATGAAAAAGAATAACAAAGACATCTTTCAGAGGATAAACGTAACAAAACTTACAAGCTTCAATAATGCGCTTATACTGAGCATGTTTTGTTGTTGTATGTGCTGCTACTAAATCAAATTTGACACATTCCGGGTTTTGATGTCATCTAAGTGGTAGCGTAAGTCGCTATCTCCCCACAATCCAAGCACATGCCTTTTGCATTTCCCTTTTGACAAATCATTTATTAAAAAACACAATACATACAATTATGTCTGATCAATTAAAGTTTGAAACACTACAATTACATGCTGGCCAAGAAATAGACCCTACTACAGGATCAAGAGCTGTGCCTATTTATCAAACTACCTCTTTTGGCTTTAAAAACTCTGAGCACGGAGCAAACCTATTTGCACTTAAAGAATTTGGGAATATCTACACCCGAATCATGAATCCAACGAACGATGTATTCGAAAAGCGAATAGCAGCATTGGAAGGTGGAGTGGCAGCCGTTTCTGTTGCTTCCGGCCAAGCGGCGCAGTTTATCGCTTTAAATAATATCCTAGAAGCAGGTGACAATTTTGTCTCTACAAGCTATCTCTACGGTGGCAGTTATATTCAGTTTAAAGTAGCTTTTAAGCGATTAGGCATAGAAGCAAGGTTTGCTGAAAGCGACAATGTAGACAAGTTTGAAAAGCTTATTGATGAAAAGACTAAGGCCATATATCTTGAAACTATTGGAAATCCTGGCTTCAATATTCCTGATTTCGACGCTATCTCGGCACTGGCCAAAAAGCATGACATTCCATTAGTTGTTGACAATACTTTTGGCGCAGGAGGTTATTTATTCAGACCTTTTGATCATGGCGCAAATGTGGTTACCGCTTCAGCTACCAAATGGATAGGTGGTCATGGAACATCTATCGGCGGTGTAGTTATCGACGGTGGGAATTTTAACTGGGGAAATGGTAAATTCAAAGGCTTCTCAGAGCCATCAGAAGGATACCACGGACTAGTGTTCAGTGATGTCTTTGGCATAGGGAATCCTTTAGGTCTTCCAAATATTGCTTTCGCTATAAGAGCAAGAGTCGAAGGTTTAAGAGATTTTGGTTCTGCATTAAGTCCATTCAATTCCTTCTTATTGCTACAAGGTCTGGAAACTTTGTCTTTAAGAGTTCAGCGAACTGTTGATAACGCTTTAGTATTGGCCAAATGGCTGGAAGAACATCCTTTAGTGGAATCGGTAAACTACCCAGGTCTTGAAAGTTCGGCTTATCACAGTCTTGCTAAAAAGTATCTGAGAAATGGTTTTGGTGGGGTTCTTTCTTTCACACTTAAAGGAGAAAAAGAGCAAGTAACTGGATTGGTTGACAATCTCAAATTGGTCAGTCACCTAGCCAATGTAGGCGATGCAAAAACGCTGATTATACAACCTTCGGCGACTACACATCAGCAGTTATCTGTTGAGGAGCAAATTGCCGCTGGTGTCTTGCCAAACCTACTTCGAGTTTCCGTTGGGATAGAGCATATCGACGATATCAAAGCTGATTTTCAACAGGCGATTGACGTTGTTTTTGCGGCTCAACATGCTTAATACAAAAACTTTAGCGGTGATCCAAACATTGAAAACCGACAAATCAATCATTCTGGAGTGTGGCGAAACACTCCAGAATATCGAAATCAATTATACCACGTATGGTGAGTTGAACAATGCCAAAGACAATGTTGTTTGGGTCTTTCACGCATTAACGGCGAACAGCGATCCAAGTGAATGGTGGCCAGGTATAGTGGGGGAAGAAGACATCATTAATCCAAACGACCATTTCATTGTTTGCGCCAATATACTCGGCTCTTGCTATGGCTCTACTGGACCACAAAACAGAAAATTCCCATTAATTACTGTTAGAGACATGGTTAGTGCGCACCAGCTTTTGAAAGATCATCTAGAAATTGATCGTATCAGTTTGGGTATTGGAGGTTCAATGGGCGGCCAACAACTCCTTGAATGGGCAGTTCAAGAGCCGCGTTTATTTGAAGCAATTATCCCATTAGCCACTAATGCTTTTCATAGTCCATGGGGAATTGCCTTTAATGAAGCGCAACGAATGGCACTTGACAATATTGACAGTGCACGTGGTTTGGAGACCGCTCGGGCCATTGCCATGCTATCCTACAGACATTATGATACTTATCAAAAAAGTCAATTTGATTTAGATCAGCGTTGGGATAGTTTTTCAGCAAGCTCTTATCAACGATATCAAGGAGAAAAATTAAGAAAAAGATTCAGCTCAGAAAGTTATTATTACTTGTCAAAAGCGATGGATAGTCACAATATAGGCAGGCATTTTGGCTCAGCAGAAGCAGCATTATCCCGTATAAAATCAAGAGCCCTAGTCATGGGCGTAAATTCGGACATTCTATTTCCCCCACACGAGCAACGCTTTCTTGCCGAAAATATAGTGGGTGCTGAATATGCTGAAATTCAATCCGATTATGGTCATGATGGCTTTCTTGTTGAGCATAAACAAATCGCTCGTTTGATAAAAACGTTCCTTAACTAAGCGCATTTAACCTTCGTAGTATTACCATCGACTCAATACGATCGGTGACAATATAAAGACATTAATCAATCATACATCCTTTACCCCATTATGAAAAAAATAGGTTTATTCGGTTACGGTGTTGTTGCCAAAGGTTTCTATACTGCATTAGCTCAAAACCCACACCTTAATGTTGAAATCACCAAAATATGTATTAAAAATGGGGGGAAAAATAGAGATCTTGATAATGCCCTTTTTACAACCAATGCTTCCGAAATTCTTGATGATCCGGAGATTGATATCATTGTTGAGTTGATTGATGATAGTGCAGCTGCCAAAGAAATTATTTCTCATGCTCTTGAGACTGGTAAAGCCGTCATTTCCGCAAATAAAAAAATGATTGCCGACAATATTGGTGATGTTGCCAACTGGCATAACGTATATCCCCAAGCCTTTTTGTACGACGCAGCAGTCACCGGGTCGATTCCTATTCTACAAACAATTGAGCAGTTTATCGCAAAGCAAGAAATCATCTCAATCCGAGGGATATTAAATGGCTCTTGTAATTATATTTTATCGTCAATGAGACAGGATTCACTATCATTTGATGACGCTTTGAAAAAAGCACAGCAATTGGGGTTGGCTGAGTCTAACCCTACGTTAGATATTTCTGGAGAGGATGCGCTGAACAAGTTAGTCATACTTGCTTATCATGCCTTTGGAATCCTTGCCGATAAAAAAGAAGCCCGACTAGAAGCCATAACCAATATGGAAGATTGGTTTTATGAAGCCGCAGCAGCGAATAATCAAAAGATAAAGCTTATTGCTACAGCTAAAGAGCATAATGGAAAAATTAAACTTAAGGTACAACCTGAATTAGTCAGCAAAGATGATGAATTATTTGGAGTAGAATTTGAGACTAATGCCGTGAGTGTGGAAAGTAATTTGGCTGGTAAACAAACCTATGTAGGGAAAGCTGCTGGTAGCTTGCCAACAGCCGCTGCGGTAATTAATGATTTGACCTTATTGCTCTCCGGTTTTAAATATGGCATTCAAAAAAGAAATAATCAGTTAATGAGTGCCTGACTAGAAAAAATTAATCCTTTATTTTTGGAGGGCATTTAACGTCCAAAATGTCAGCGGATTTAATTTATTTTCCAGACATCTCTCGTTACAAAAATTTGACCGATCAAAAATAAACATGCGAAATTATGCTAATCCAGAAATTAGTATTTACATGATTGGGGAAATATTAAGTGAGCCCTAAAGATTCACTTACTTGCATGGAGTCAATAAGATAATTATACAAATAAGAGCCTTGAAAAGCATCAGCGTTAGTAAAATAACTAATCCCCTAATTGGACTTTTTTTAATAAAGCAACCCACAGATCATCACTATGATAACCACTAGGGTCATGGCATTGATCAAAATATAATCTGGCTTTCTCATCACCCGATTGTACTTGGCCCAATGACGAATGTATTTGATGAGTGGATGGACTGACTATTCTTTGGAAATAAACATAAGGCGATATTGTTATTTGCTTAATACTTAAATCAAAGTAACATTAAGTCCATTTTAGAATCCTGCCAACTTATATCAATATCTTACCTAATATACCAATTATTCCTTTTTGAGCATCTCAGCGGGGTTTGTTTTAGATGCTTTAATGGTTTGCCAGCTTATGGCTAACCAACCAATAACGAATATCAACAATATCCCAGGTAAAATTTCAACGAGTCCAATTGAAACCCTGTTGACATAATCATCCAAAACATAATTCTCAAAAAGAAGATAGGTAGCAGGAATAGCAACAAATGCTGCTATTAATAACATAATAAGAAAGCTTCCGGACAGTAAAAAAATCAATTGCTTTTGACTGGCACCAAGTACTTTCCTGACACTTATTTCTTTCATTCTTGTCTCTGTGGTAAAAACTGCCATCCCTAATAGCCCCATCGCTGCAATAACGATCGCCAGAAAAGCTAAAAAGGCAAACACCTTAAACATGATCTTATATTCGTAATAAACATCTTGAATACTCTCCTCAAAAAAGTAAGCTTCAAAGGGGTGAATATTATCTACTTCTACCCAAGCCTTTTCTAATTTATCCATCAATCCAATCAAATCATTGGTATTGATCTTAAGGTTGACAAATTGATAGTCACTAGCATGCCCTTGAAAAAAAACCGTAGGCTCACTTTCGCTTTGGATGGTAGTATATTGGAAATTCTCTATCACCCCGCTTATTTCTAGTTTTTTTCCTTTCTTTCCACTCATGGAAAGAACTTCCCCAATGGCCGCTTGTGGATTTTCAAAACCAAATTTTTTACGAAGCTTTTCATCAATAATTATATATTTGGCGGACTCGCCTTCTTTTAAATTATAAGGAAAAGTATAACCCGCCAATAACTTAAAACCATGCAGCCGCAGATATGCACTATCGACATGATTCGTGTAAATCAAAACTGAATCAAGGAGATTTTTGTATTTAACCCGGTTACTATATGTGCTCCCTGCTCCTGGTATTATTCCCGACAATGAAAGATTTTGCACCTCCGAGAGTTGCTTAAATTGTGTGTAAAGCAAATCAGGATCATTGCCTTTGAGCTCTACATTAAGAATATTTTCTGTTTGAAAACCCAAATCAAAGTTTAAAGCGAAATTATACTGTCGATAAGCAATAGTCGCTCCCATCACAAATGCCATAGACAAGGAGAATTGCAAGATGATTAAAACCCTTCTCAAACTTATTCCTTTAAAAAACTTGAGTCTCGAAGCATCTCCAAAAATTGTAATGGCCTTCAAATTAGATAAAAATAGCGCTGGCAAAAGCCCAGCGACTAAGCCAATAACCAAAGCAAAAGTGAGGAAATAAAGAACATAATGCCATTGAATAGTCAGGGACAGATCTATGCCCCGAACGACTACTTGGAGAAACTCTTTTTTTATAAGCTCAAAAAGTCCATACCCAAATATCAAAGCTATAAACGCTACGACAACTGATTCGGAAATAAATTGGATGAGTACCTGAGTTCTAGTTGCTCCAACAACCTTCCTAATTCCAACCTCTTTGGATCTGCGCAATGATCTTGCAATAGAGAGGTTAGTATAGTTAAAGCATGCAGAAAGTAACACGATCAATGTAAGCGTCAAAAGTTGGTATATCGTTTTATTATCTTCCGTAGGTCCAATTTGATTAGACAGGATTATTCCAGGTACAATTTCCGTCAGAGGTTGAAGCTTAAAGTTGATAGTGTACCGCTCATTTTTGACATTTTCAATAGAAGAAATTTCATCCAAATGTCTTTGAACTAAATCTGGAGATTGATCGACTGACAAAGTCAAATACACATGATTCATCCAGACGCTTCGCCAAGTTAAAAACCTGCTATCTTCCTCCTTTGCCTCTTCCTGTTCCTTCGTCTTCATAGACGCCAAGACATCAAATTGGATGTGAGAATTACTCGGAACGTTTGTAACTACACCAGTGACAGTATAACTATTTCCCTCTACCTCAATGATTTGATCTAAAGGGTTTTTATCCTTAAATAATTTTTTTGCTATTTCATCTGTAATAACGATCGAGTACGGTTCTAATAATGCTGTCTGTGGGTTGCCAGATGTTAGATTAAAACTAAACACATCAAAAAATGATTCTGTAGCATATAGCCACTTAGCAGAAACTATGTTTTCTCCCTTTATAAGATCTTTTTCATTGCTACGCCTCATGAGTACAAGGTCTTCATAGCCAGCATAATCCTGAGCAAGTTTATTCCCTATAAAGATTGATGTACTTGCTAAATGCGTAGTATTATCACTGGTAATCCCTTTATAATCACTAATAATTCTATAAGTACGGTCTTTTTTTTCATGAAACTCATCATAACTAAATAGTTCGCTGAGATAAGTAATGGCCAGTAGACCTACCGACATGGAAATAGCCAGACCCGTAATATTAATAATCGAAAAAAGTTTGTGCCTTCTTAGACTTCTTATAGATGTTTTGAAATAGTTTTTGAACAACGAAAAAAAAGTCATACGATTTAATATTTTAGGTTTGCGCACTGTGTACAGTCTACAGAACTTTATTACATCGATGAGAAAAATCAGGTTTGCTCTAAAAGGTCCTTTACTGAGGTTACGGTTATAGTATTCGTATAGGTCACCTTGTAAGTCTTCCAAAACCTCCGACTTACAATAAAACTCCAAAATCCAGTTTATCCATTTTGGCGGATTATGAGGTTGATTACTCATCTTAAGCCATCGAAAACTATATCGGGAATACCACTCCAAAGACGATCACGCTGTTCTTTTGAGTTTAACAAGGCCAATTTCCCTGCTTGGGAGACTTCAAAAAACCGCTTCCTCCGGCCTCCTCTTTCTTTGGTCGGCTCTCCCAGCTCAGAAGTGATCATTCCTTTATCCTGCAATCGTGTTAAAACAGCATGAACTACACCCAGCTTAGAGGCCCGACCTGTAACTTTCGCTATTTCATCAACAATATTGACGCTGTACGCCTCCTCCATTAATGATGCGATTGTTAATAAGACGATTTCCTCAAACTCCCCTAGATGTGCTCCTTTCATACTACAAAAATCATTTATTCATCAAATGTATGAAAAATAAATACGACGTAAAAATCAAAAGGTTTTATTAATTCACGTTTTGTATAAAAAATATATAGTGGACATAAGAAAGACATCAGCACTGTTTTTCGTAAACTTTCACCATATTACATAAAAAAAATCATGGGGAAAGGTCAAGATTCTAAAAAAGCTGTAAAGAAAGAACCACTTAAAACTGCTAAAGAAAAGAAAGAGGAAAAACGTAACAAAAAAGATAAGAATAGTTGATCTCTATTTTTACTATTATTTCGTTCAGATCACTTAATAATAAGTTTACCACTTGTTGATTTTGATGAAGTCGATATTTTATAAATGTAAACTCCATCTGCTAATCCTTTCCTATCAAAAGGAATGCTCCTATTTTTAGAGGCTTGTGGTAAAGAAATAACATTCATGATGTGTTATCCTAACAAGGAAAACACATCAATGGAAACCTGATCGTTATTAGGAAAATATACCTCAAAGTAACCTTCTTGATCTATGGGGTTAGGGTAAAGTGAGATAGACAATTCATTCTTAGACTCAGTAATATTAAGCGCTTGAGAGATCGTAATTTTATCAACATTGAAAAGCGTAGAAAATATTACCTCTAACCTTAATATTTGCTCCCCCACATCTAAGATTATCTCCAACTCGACAGTGGCCAGTGGCACCAAAATCTCGATAGATGGCACCAAAATAATTGGTGTAAATTTTGTCCCTACTTTTAATTTCATTTGACCATCTCAAGCCAAAGAAGCCACTTCTGTTTGAATTAAATAGCTACCTTCTTCCACTCTTAACATCCAAGCTTCGTCAATAGCATATGGTGCAGAAGTAGCGGTATGTCTGTCCCAACGAACAGGAACTCTTACACAAGTGAATCCTGCAGATAAATAGTCGTCAAAATAATACTCTTGGGCCGGACCATTATTCCATTCGCCTTCCAATGGCGGCTCTAATGCATTATCAAGATTGATCCCTCTGGTCATTCCTTTGATGGCATCATCTGGTTTCAATTGAGCTTGTATGTTTGAAGTAATCAGTCCAAAGACAAGTCCTAGGGAAACTATTCTACTAATTTTCTGCCTGATCAAAAATTGAATTTCAACTGAGGTTCTGAGCCAACTTCAAACTGATATTTCCAACGGTCCGTCAATGCCGTTGCAATAAAAAAAACCAAACCTTTTAGTTTATACTTATGATAACCTCTTGTTTAATACTTCTAGAGGAATCTCCAATTTTAAGCGTGTAAAGTCCCGTTTCTACTACCCACGCTTTTTTAGCTACGTTGTAGTATGCTAGTTCCTTTACTGGTACGGCAATTGTGACAGGAACAGTTTCCCCCACATTTACGGCTACCTTTTCAAAACCTTTTAATTCTTGTACCGCTCTCTCTACCTCAGAATCTGGTTTGGAAATGTACAATTGGACTACTTCTTTGCCCACAAACGTTCCTGTATTCTCTATATCAACGGTTATGTATATAGTTTCCGCTTCTGAATAAGCTTCCGCTTTATCTACACGCACATTTTTAATATCAAATGTGGTGTAAGAGAGGCCATAACCGAATGGATATAAAGGCTCGATTTGTTTGGTATCAAACCATCGATACCCGACGAGGAGACCTTCATCGTAGGAGACAGTTTCCTCTCCCGGAAAGCTATTGGTCGCATGAGCGGGAGAATCGTCAAGTTTTTTTGGCATAGTCCAAGGTAGCTTACCCGAAGGGTTCACATTTCCTAAAAGTACGTCTGCCAAAGCATTTCCCCCTTCAGAGCCATTAAACCAACTCCAAACCAAAGTAGATGACTTTTCTTTGATCCTGCTAATATCGAACGGTGCTCCGGCGATCATGACCACAATGGCGTTTGGGTCTGCTTCTAGTACTTTTTCAATGAGTTCTGTCTGCCCAAATGGCAAGTCTAAGTCTTCCCTATCAGAAGCTTCTGTTTCATAATCGCGATTGGACCCAGCAAAAACAATAGTTAGATCTGCATTCTCAGCCGCATTAATGGCTTCCTCCAGCATTTTTGGATCTAAATCATCAATGGTTTCCGCTCGCTCCTGAGTTACCTCCCCGAATACTGACTCTTTTTTTGGTGCATACCTTTCTTGATAGCCTTGACTAAAAATAATTTCGACAGATTCTGGCAGCCTATTTTTTAATCCCTCAAGTGGAGTTACTTCTCTTTTAGTTTTCACTCCAGCACCAAACCCGCCCAATGCGTTTTTCTTCCTAGCATTGTCCCCTATCACGGCAATGGTTTTTATTTTAGAAATATTTACAGGAAGTAAATTATTATCATTCTTCAATAGCACTATAGATTCAGAGGCAATCTTGTAGGCCTCTTTAAAATGTGCTTCCGTATTGATACTCCCCTGGTTACGTTCTTGGTTGCCCATACTTTTTAAGGTGTACATGAGTTGTAAAATGCGCTTAACATGCTTATCAATCTCTTCTTCCGATATTTTTCCGGATTTTACCGAGTCGATTAATGGATCCGCAAGAAAGAAATCATTAAATGGTTTTGGCGTACCCATTTCTATATCCAATCCACTTTTCAGGGAATTAACTGAGGTATGAACTGCCGCCCAATCAGAAATCACAATACCCTCAAAACCCCATTCCTCTCTCAGGACATCAGTTAACATGTGCTCATTTTCACACAGGTACTTGCCTCTAAACTTGTTGTAAGCACCCATCATAGAATATGCTTTTGCTTCTTTTACCGCAGCTTCGAATACTGGCAAATAAATTTCACGAAGTGTGCGTTCATCGATCTGAACATCAACAAAATCTCTATTCGTTTCCTGGTTATTGGCGGCATAATGTTTTACACAGGCAGCTACATCATTTTCTTGAAGCCCCACAATTAATGGAACAGCTAATTTTTTGTTTAAAAATGGATCTTCCGTAAAGTATTCATAGGTTCGTCCTCCTAGAGGTGTTCTAATAATATTAATGGCCGGAGACAGTAAAACATCCTTACCTCTGGCGCGTGATTCTTCCCCGACACTATTCCCAAAAATATACGCCAACTCCGTGTTCCAAGCGGCAGAAAGTCCGCCTCCCGCTGGATAGTAGGTTGCAAAGTCATTGTCCAGCCCAGCTGGTGACCAAGAGCTTCTAGAAATTTCCTCTCGAACACCTAATGGTCCGTCGGCCATTTTTAATTCAGGTATGCCGAGACGCGCTACTCCGGCTGTAGTAAACATACTTGTGCCGTGGAGCATTCCTGATTTCTCCTCAAGTGTCATAAGCCTAATCAGGCTATCAATCTCATTGTCGAATTCATGGGTCATTTGTTTTCCTGAATAAATTTTATTGTCTGTCATTGACTTAGTCGACTGTGCTTCTTTGGAATCATCACAGGAGTTAATAAGCGTTGATGCAAGTACCATTGATAGGATGAGTAATTTATTTTTCATTTTTGAATTCCATTTTCTTATTGGGCCA
>JBLIIJ010000116.1:0-10674 GCA_047635055.1 Cyclobacteriaceae bacterium
CCGTCGAGGATGGGATGAAAACTACCAGCTCGATGTAAGCCAGTTGGCAGAAGGCACCTACCTACTGCACTTCATGGACCCAATCAAAGGATCAGTTGTCGCTTATAAAATATTCGTGAGGCATTAAGCATTTTAAGAAAAAAAATAAAAACACCTCTAGGTCTGTAGACTTAGAGGTGTTTTTTTGGTCTCAAGAGGATTAGATTCGTTTACTATCCTGACCTATTATATTTCGCCTTAGCTTCAATATACTTTTGTTTACTTATCTCGTAGGATTGACGACTGAGCTATCATAAGGTATCGTTGCTAACACCTAAGACCTTTTTAGCTAACAAAATTTGGGGCTTTAATATAAGTCAATAGTATAAGTCGGAATACCTAAGTATGACGACCCGTATGATTTTATCTTTGAGATAGAAGTTTTTAGGCGCAGCTGAAACAATGATGCTTGATTTCAGAGGTTTTATTTTTGATTGAAATATTTCTTATAAATGGGTTTACGAGCGGAGAACTGAAAATACATGGCAGGATACATAAGCAGGTCCGTAATAAGCGTGCCTGTTTTATATTCTATATCATCTACTATGGTGGAGCCTTCTTGAGAGGAATTGATTTCATGCCTATGAATCCAAAAGGACAGGAAAAAAGGTAATTTTATTCCTTTGTCTATAAAATAGTAGTCAGATCCGTTGTTGTTGTCTTCGATGATTTCACTTGTCCAGTCTTGCTTGAAAAGGAGAAAGTTTAGTTGTAATGAAACAATATCTCCAGTTTTGCTTCCATCAAATCGCTTCAGGTCTACTTTTGGAAAGGGAGGATTGAGTGCTGTGAAAAGCTGCTCGTTAAATTGGGCATAAACATTTTTGCTCGATGCATTGAGCTTGGTTTCAATCCTAATCTTCATGCTAAGTCAACAATCCCAGACATTTTAAGTTCGAATAAGATTAGCCTTCTGCTTTTTTAGCAGACTCCCAGTAAACGTTTAACTCGTCTAAAGTCATCGTCGTAAGCTCTTTGCTATCATGATTTACATGTTGCTCCAAGTGGTTAAAACGCCGTATGAATTTTTTATTTGTTCTTTCTAAAGCTTCTTCAGGGTTAATATCGACGAATCGTGCATAATTTATTAAGGAAAAAAGAATGTCGCCAAACTCATTGTTGATGTCATCTTGGCTAAGGCCTTTGTTTACTTCCACCTGAAATTCTTCGATCTCTTCTTGAACTTTTTCCCAAACCTGTTCCTTTTTATCCCAATCGAAACCTGCACCTTTCGCTTTTTCCTGAATACGCATGGCTTTTACCATGGCAGGTAAAGATTTTGGGACACCTCCCAAAACAGTCTGGTTTCCTTTTTCTGTTAACTTAATTTTTTCCCAGTTTTCTTTCACCGCTTTTTCATCATCAGCAACTACATCGCCATAAATGTGCGGATGTCTTCTTACTAGTTTATCGCAAACAGAATGAAGCACATCAGCAATGTCAAATGCTTTTTTTTCACTCCCTATTCTTGAATAAAAGACCATATGAAGCATTAAATCGCCAAGTTCCTTTTTTACTTCCCCGAGATCATTCTCAATAATTGCGTCTGTGAGCTCATACGTTTCCTCAATGGTGAGATGTCTGAGAGATTCCATGGTCTGCTTTTTATCCCAAGGACAGTTTTCCCTAAGCTCGTCCATTATGGTTAGTAGCCGATCAAAAGCGTCGAGTTTATGCTGTCGGTTCGGATCGGGTGGAGATAAAGGTTGTTTGTTCATAATTATGATCGAGAAAGCGAATTATTTCTAGTTATTACGAATCATTTAAGAATCATTCTGGTTGTAAAGCTAAGACATGAAAAGTGTTTATTTTTACATCAAACTTGAGTTATGGCTACAGTACTTCTAGGAATCGGATTTATCGCATTATTTTTTGTTCTTATGTCAGTAAGAATAATCTTTAAGAAAGATGGCGAGTTCAAAGGCACGTGCGCCTCTCAGAGCCCATTTCTCAACAAAGAAGGGGAATCATGTGGGTTCTGTGGTAAGACAATGACAGGAGACGAAGAATGTGGCAAGCCAGAAAGTGAAGTTGACAAAGTCTTAGCAAAATTCAACTAGACGTTCTTTGGTTGAGACCAATTGTAATTAATTTTTAACCAGTGCGTTCGTTTTCTCACACAGGAAAACCAATTATCTTCGCGCACGAATCAAACATTTCATCCATTGACATTAATTAAATCTATTGCAGGCCTTAGAGGAACCGTAGGCGGAAAAGTAGGAGAAACCCTAACCCCTATTGATGTAGCAAAATTTGCTGCTGGTTTTGGGATGTGGATTAAAGAAAGACATTCTGATCCTAAGATCGTTATTGGCCGTGATGCACGCCCATCAGGAAGAGTTTTTAGATCAATCCTTGAAAGCACATTAAGGGCTCAAGGGATTCAAGTGGTGGACTTAGATTTATCAACAACGCCTACAGTTGAAATGGCAGTTGTGGAAGAAGGTGCGCAAGGAGGAATTATCCTTACAGCCAGTCATAATCCTGCGGGCTGGAATGCAATGAAGCTTCTAAACGAAAAAGGAGAATTTATATCTGAGCAAGATGGCAAAAAGGTGCTTGAGTGGGCGGACTCCAAAGATTTATTATTTGTTGAACCGAAAAAATTCGGGTCTTATGAGCTTAAGCTCGATTACATAGATTGGCATATTGACCAGATACTGGCTTTAGAGTTAGTAGATGTAGAAGCCATAAAGGCAAAAAAATATAAGATAATTGTAGATGCCGTTAATAGTACAGGCGGTATTGCCGTTCCTAAACTATTGAAAAAATTGGGTGTCGAAGTATCAGAGCTCAACTGTGAGCCTAATGGTAATTTTGCACATAATCCTGAGCCACTTCCTGAGAATATCATGGAAATTTGCAACGAGATCAAGGGAGGTCAATTTGATTTAGGATTTGTAGTAGATCCTGATGTTGATAGATTGGTGATGGTGTCTGAGGATGGTGAGCCATTTGGTGAGGAGTATACGCTTGTGGCTATTGCCGACTATGTGACCAAGATTAAACCTGGAAATACAGTTTCGAACTTGTCTTCAACACGGGCTTTGAGAGTCGTTACCGAGAAGAATGGTGGTAAATACGAAGCTGCTGCTGTAGGAGAAGTGAATGTTGTTACCAAGATGAAAGAAGTTGGTGCAGTTATAGGTGGTGAAGGTAATGGAGGGGTAATACTTCCTGAACTTCATTATGGTAGAGATGCGCTGGTTGGAATTGCTTTGTTCCTTACACATTTGGCAAAATCTGGTAAGTCCGCCTCCTTTTTACGAGCGACTTATCCTAGCTTCTACATATCCAAGAATAAAATAGAGCTAGAAGCCTCAATGGATATGGACATGGTTTTCGAAAAGTTAAAGGA
This sequence comes from Cyclobacteriaceae bacterium, assembly GCA_047635055.1. GTDB lineage: Bacteria > Bacteroidota > Bacteroidia > Cytophagales > Cyclobacteriaceae > JAVJRN01. The sequence goes on from JBLIIJ010000116.1 coordinate 3,398, forward strand.
CAAGTACAAAAAGAATCCTCAAATAACCATTGACGGGCTTAAAATAGAATTTGATAACGAATGGGTGCATCTGAGAAAATCAAATACGGAACCAATTATTCGAATTTATGCTGAGTCTGATAGTGCGTCAACTGCGGATCATTTGGCTCAGAAGCTTATTATGGATATAAAAGAATTAATAACTAACTAATCAAATTCAGTTGAGAGGTCACTGGTGCTAGCAAGCTTATAAAGTTGTTGAATTTGTGATGCTGTATTTCTCGGTAAGGATAATTCAGGTAGGTTTTCGAGAGCAAAAAATTCAGCATTCAGCGTTTCATGACCATGAGCAAGTAGTCCACCAGTGATCTCACATAAGAAACTCAATTTGTAGACATTTTAGTTCTAAAGGATGGTCATGAACCCTTTTATCCCAAACTGCCAATAATCTTGTTGGTGTTACAATTAAACCAGACTCCTCTAAGACCTCTTTCTGAATATTATCCTTAGGGGAATATCCAATATCTCACTAACCTCCTGGGAGGGCCCATTTGCGATCCGCTTTTTCCTAAATTAGTAGCACTTTTTTATCCTTTATTACCAAGCCTCTCACATCTGTTTTTGGTGTAGGATAGGGATCGAGTTTTTCAAAATGTGTCGTTAGATCCATGCTTTTAAGATTGGTAAATTTGCTAAGCAAGGAATGAGTACTTGATTTTAGCTCTTCATATCGCTCTAAATCGCAAGGATTTTCGGCAAAGGTCAGTCCTGTTTTGGCCATGCCTTCTACTCGTTTAAAATAATTAACGAGCTCTCTGATTTCCATTTGAATGGTTTGAGTATTAATCCGTGAACATATGTTTATTTTTACAAATTGAGACAATAAAACACAAGACTATGCGAGTATACTTAGATAATGCAGCCACCACCCCTCTTGATGAGGCTGTGTTTGAAGAGATGCGCCCATTCATGCTCGACATGTATGGCAATCCTTCATCTATTCACACACATGGAAGGCAGGTAAGGGCCGCTATTGAAAGGGCTCGCAAAAAAGTGGCTGATTTATTAAATACTTCACCTTCCGAAATATTTTTTACCTCGGGTGGAACGGAGGCTGATAATACGGCTATTCGGTGTACGGTAGAGGACTATCAAGTGCAACATATTATCAGCTCTTCGGTCGAACATCATGCGGTTTTGCATTGTGTTGAAAGGCTGCATAAAACTGGGAAAGTACAATTGCATCTTTTGTCATTGGACGAAAGGGGAAATATATCTATTGACGAGCTGGAGTCTTTGTTGAAACAATACCCGAACGCATTGGTAAGCCTCATGCACGCAAATAACGAGATTGGGAATATTATTGATATAAAAAGCATTGGTGAAATGGTCAAGTCTTATAAAGGATTTTTCCATTCAGATACAGTACAAACAATGGGTCATTATAAACATGACTTGCAGAATCTAGATATTAACTTTCTCGTAGGTTCGGCTCATAAGTTTCATGGTCCAAAAGGTATAGGATTTCTGTACGTCAACCATGAGAAGACCATTCAGCCGTTCATTCATGGAGGAGCTCAAGAGAGAAATATGCGTGGCGGAACAGAAAACGTATATGGAATAATTGGTCTTGCCAAGGCGTTAGAAATAGCTTATAGCGACATGGCCAATCATGAAACGCATGTGAAAGCGCTGAAATCTAGGGCTATTAGTAACCTGAAAGAGTCCATTACGGATGTTGATTTCAATGGTATGTCAGGAGATATGGACAACAGTCTCTATACGGTGTTAAACATTTGTATTCCACCGTCCGATAACAACGATATGTTGCTTTTCAACTTAGATATTAATGGTGTCTCTGTTTCAGGAGGGAGCGCTTGCAGCAGTGGTTCTGAGGTAGGAAGCCATGTTATCACAGCATTGAAGAAAGATCCTGAAAGAGGGGCGGTAAGGTTCTCATTTAGCAGAATGAATACCATAGAGGAAATTGACTTTGCCACAGCCAAATTAGCTGAACTTACGCAGGTTGAAGTATAAAAAAATCATTTGGCTATTTCTGTGTTTTTGTTGGTTGCCCTTTTCGATAGTTGCCCAAGAAATAAGAGAACAGCGGAAAGTACAAAAGCTCAACTATGATCAATTTCATCAAAAAAAGATAGAAACTTCCAGCACCGCACTTGTGCTTAAAAGTTTGATTGGTTTAGGACCATTTGTCGATGTTCAAATTAATGGAGAGTTGATACAAGTGCCCATTGACCCGGACGGAATTGACTATACCTATTTCATTTCTTATGAAGAGGTGATTGAAAACGTAGAGGTCTTTGATGATCGTATTGATGAGGTTTATCTTATCAATTCAGGAGCTATTGGGAATCAATCTATGGAGTGGGATCAGTATGCGGAACAAGATCTAAATTGTGACTTTACATTTAATGCGATTTTGCAAAGTAGCTGGCGTAGCGGTCTTCAAGCACCTAATTATAGCAGATCTTTTACGGATGTGACACATCTGATCATTCATCATTCTGCAGGATCAAATACTAACGCAAACTACACGCAGGTTGTCCGAGATATTTATTTGTATCACACAGAGGTCAATGGCTGGTCAGACATAGGCTATAACTTTCTCATATCGCAGGATGGCACTATTTTTACGGGAAGAGACCCTGCAAATGGAGACCAGGACAATGTGAGAGGAGCGCATTTTTGTGGAGCAAATACCAATACTATGGGGATTTGCCTTTTGGGGAATTATGAAATAGCGCAACCAACAGACCTTGTGTTAAGGTCTTTAGAAACTATTCTCACTTTTAAAACGGACAAAGAGGAGATTGATCCTCTTGCAAGCAGCCAGCACATCAATGGCTTCTTGCCGAACATCGCAGGTCATAGCGATGGTTGTGCCACGTTGTGCCCTGGCGAAAATGTTTATCGACGATTTGCGGATATAAGATTGGGTGTTGCCGATCGATTGGATGATTGTGTGGAAGGGGATTATTCTTTAGATTTTATTGCAAGTAATATAAACCCAGAGCTCAAAGAAGCGGTTCAATTTGATAACCTAAGCTATGGGTATGATAGTTATCGCTGGTACTTTGAAGATGCTGCAGTTGACACTACATTTTGGCAAGTTGGAGGGTTTAGCGAGTTCATTGTTCCGGGGAATAAAGATGTTTCCATCGTTGGTATCACGGAAAACAGACAGGACACCTTGGTGAAAAAGGAATATATTCTGGTAAATCAACAGGGCATTTACCCAACGCTGATCACCGGAATCAATGAGGTAATTTATCTGCCCCAAGATGAACAGATTCTAGATGTTGCGTTGATTAGCATGAATGGAGCGGTGACTTCTTTTCCTAATCCTTTAGCTAGTCAAATCATGCTTCCGCCTTCTATTCCAAATGGCATTTACACGTTAAGAGCGTCTATTAATGGAGTCGCTACGATCGTTCGAATCTTGGTCATGAAGTAGTGATGACAATCTTAATGATGAGCTTTTAAGAAAAGAGAGATCATCAATCTTGGAGGCTTTAAAAAGCACAGCTTAAAGGTTTCTCGTTTTCAATAAGAAAAACCGAAAGTTCTCTAATTGCTTCACGTCAAGCCCAGGGTCAAACTTTAAAACAGAAAGATTTGATCTTTTTAATAAGACCTTTTCCCCTTTGCATAATAGCTGGTTACCCTTTTGAAATTCGAACAAACCTTCGCGCTTTTGTGGAGCTACTTGGAACTTAGCTTATAAACATAATGACTTGTTTAAGAGGTTGATGGTGGTTTTTGATACTTCGGGGTTGGCGTTATTTGAGCGCTTTTTTTATGAGAAGGCTATCTATGGTCAACAAAAAGGAAAACTTGGATAATAAATAACTTATGATCAATTACTTACGTGGATTAAGAGATTTGTGATGGTCATTAAGGCTATTGAGAGTTCCTGAAGACCATAAACTGGTGAAATAGTTGTTTTGTCATGATAGCAAAAACGGCATGTGTCTTTGATGAAAATGCAAAAAAACCGCCTATTTCTGCGTAAATTGATACAAGACAAATGCCTTTGGTAACATTAGCTTAATCGTCATGTGTGGGATAAGGCAAGTTGTTATCTTTATTTTTGGTACAATTAAGAAAATCTAACTGAAATAATTATGAAGAAAATTTACTTAGCGGCAGTACTCAGTCTTGGAGTGCTGATGAGTCATGGACAAGTGATTATCACTGAGCTTGCAGACCCAAACGACAATTCTACAGCCAGATTTGTTGAGCTATACAATCTAGGTAGCTCTACTGTTGATTTATCAACTTGGAAATTAAACCGATATACGAATGGAAATACAGATCCTCAAACAGCGGAAGCCCTAACAGGATCAATTGCTGCTGGTGATTTTTACATAATTTCTAATGGTGCGGCGAACTTTAATGCTGCTTACGGGTTCGACCCAGACCAAGATATAGGAACTGGAGATGCTGCAGATAGTAATGGAGATGATATAATATTCTTGATAAACGGTTCTGATGTCACTGTAGATATTTTCGGAACACCCGGAACTGATGGAAGCAATACTTGTGGAGAGTTTGAAGATGGAAGAGCGGAAAGGTTAGCTACTGTGACATCAGGGAATGCTTCATTTGATGAGTCTGAATGGAATGTATGGTCTGATGGTTCTAGTGCATCTGGATGTACAAGTCATACTTCAAACGACCCTCAGAATGTTGTTGACATGGATCCGGGTTCTTGGATAGGTCAGCCAGCAACGAGCAACCCAGAACCAACAAACCATGTTACGAGTTTTACAGCAACAGCAGCAAGCGCTTCACAAATTGATTTGTCTTGGACAGATAATAATGGAAGTCAAGCAGCAACAGGGTTTCTTATTGTAGCCAGTACAGGTACAGTTTCTGTTCCTTCTGACTTTACTGACTTTTCGGTTGATTCAGATTTATCTGATGGTTCTGCTTCAGTTGGGATTGGAGCTGGAATTGGTAGCTATTCTTTTATAGGATTAACACCTTCAACTACTTATAACTTCAGTATATATCCATATAGTAATTCAGGCGCTACAATAGACTATAAGACGGATGGGACAGTACCAACGCAATCAGAGGCAACAGCAGCGTCTACATATAATGCTGGGGATATTGTCATCTCTGAGATTATGTACAACACGCCTAGCGTTGATGAAGAATGGATTGAAATCTACAATGCTTCAGGTTCGTCCATTACTTTGGATGCGAATTGGACATTGGAGAATACAGACCCTACAACTAACTACACATTTGATGGTGCCGTTACTATCGAGAGTGGTGCTTACAAAACAATTCAAATGGGAACAAGTGGTGCTTTTCCTTTTACACCGGATTTAGTAATTAGCGGCTCATCAAATAAATTGAATAATGCGAGTTCAACGATTACTATTAAGTCAGAGGGGGTAGCAATTGATGTAGTTTCTTATTCTGACTCAGCCATTCCTGCGACTGATGGTGACGGACCGTCATTGGTTTTATCATCTTTAACCATGGAGAATTCAGATATGACAAACTGGGTAGCTTCTGCTGCTAATGGTGGTTCACCTGGAACATCAAATAGCGTCACTATTTGGACCAGTGCTTCAAGCACCGACATGTCAATATCTGGTAATTGGTCAAATGGTGCTCCTTCATCTAGTGTAAGTGGCTTTATTACATCATCAACTTCTGTAATTCCACAAGTAAGTAGTGCTGTAGAAATTGGCGCGTTAAGAGTTGCTTCGGGTGAGTCAATAAGTATCCAATCTGGTAGTCTTAAAATAGTTGGTGATATTGTATTGGACGGAAGCATGGAACTTACGTCGGCGGCTTCATTTATTCCAATGTCTTCGGTAGAAGGATCAGGAAGCGCCACAATAAATAGAAACACTACTCATAGTACCACAGATGGAAAATACAGCATCATCGGTTCTCCTGTTACTTCAGGCACGACAAATTCTTTAGGAAGCATAGTTTACAAATACGATGAAACTATAGCTTACGGCACTGATGGAAGCACAAGGTTTACAGAAGTAACAACCGCAGAATCAATGGCTGCTGGAGATGCGTACTTCTCAGCGAATACTGGTGCGATATCTTTCACAGGAACGCCAAATGCAGGAACAGTAACTCAAACGTTGGTTTATGATGAAACAAACGATGTAGGCGCTACAAATGCAGGTTTCAACCTAGTGTCTAATCCTTACACTGCCGCGATCGATGTGGACGCTTTGGTAGCAGGAAACTCAGACATTAGCGCATCTGTCTACTTATGGCAAGATGAGAGCTCTAATACATCTGCAGGCTCTAATGACGATTATGTAGTCTATAACAGCACGACTAACTTATCTACAAGAACTACGTCAGGTGGTAAAGATTTCGACGGTTTTGTAAGATCGACACAAGGTTTCTTTGTGAAAGCAACCGCTGCTGCTAGTTTGAACTTTACAGCATCAATGATGAGCACGGGCAATAATGACGATGCGGGTTTTTATAGAAAAGCGAACGAAAACGAAAACTTCCTTAGACTTTCTCTTAACCACAAGGAGTCATACAGTGATATTATTGTCCTTTTAAGAGACAATGCAGCCTTGGGTTTTGATAGATTATACGACGCACACAAAATTGGAGGAAGCAATATGAGCTTCTATTCATTCATTGATAATGCAAAGTTTGCCATTCAAGGTTTGCCACAACTATCCAGTGAAGTTACTGTTGATCTTGGGTTCGATGTAGAAGAAGCGGGGACGTATACCATGAACTTCGAAGAAGGCATGTTTGACGGTCGTGTCGTTTATCTATTGGACACAGAACTCAACAAAAGAATAAACTTGTCAGAAGCTAAATCATATACCTTTGAGTCAGCGAAAGTAGCATCTAGTGATAGATTTCAATTAGTTCTTTCAAGTGCAGCAATATTGAGTATCGATGACATTACAGCATCTAGCCTTAATGTATTCACAAGTACTTCTGTCTTAAACGTACAAACGCTTGAGGCTTATGATAACGTAAACATCAAAGTATTGTCTTTGAATGGCGCAGTAGCATTGGAAGCCAGAAATGTAGACTTGAGCACTAAAGCTTGGAGTATACCTTTCAACAAAAACGGTCTTTTCATTATCGCTATCGAAACCAAAGACGGTCTTTTAGTTAAAAAATTCTTAAACTGATATCAGTATGAACTCATTAATAAAAATCTCATTATCTCTAGTAGCGATTCTTACTATCGCATCACCAGTATTGGCTCAAGGAGCACCTCCGGCAACACCCATTGACGGTGGCCTGAGTTTGTTACT
>JBLIIJ010000117.1:0-10364 GCA_047635055.1 Cyclobacteriaceae bacterium
AATTTATTAATTGATATATCAATCATTTTAACATGTTTTTTCTCATCCAATAGCTGCTTCCTTATAAGTTTTCAATCAATACTATCCTTTGTGAAGAATAAAAATAGTCCTTGGGAGCTGGTATAAGATATTCCAACGATTGTCGCTTGCTAGAAATGAAACCCGTGTGATATACGGTAAGTATGGGCAGCACATTAACAAAAGGGGTAGCTCAATTATCATGAACTACCCCTTTCGTATGTGAGCCCTAGTTACCCGCTCGAACTCCACATACATGAGTGAAAATGTAACTCATTCATAAATATTACCAGATGGCGAGATTTTAAGGGATTTTCAAATGGGCTTGTTATTTTATTACCAGTGTCACTTCCCTGCGCCCTCAATGATCTCGTCTACTACTTCCGGATTCAAAAGCGTAGAAGTGTCTCCCAACTGATCTGATTCACCCGAAGCAATCTTCCTAAGTATCCTCCGCATAATCTTACCTGATCGGGTCTTTGGCAAACCAGGCACTATTTGCACCTTATCAGGCTTAGCTATTGGCCCAATGATCTTACTTACTGTTTCTCGAATCTCATTTATTAGGTTTCCTTCCGTTCTTCCTTCCAAATCACAAATGACAAACGCATAAATACCCTGTCCTTTAACAGGGTGAGGATATCCCACAACAGCAGATTCAATAACCTTTGGATGTTCATTGATAGCATTCTCTACCTCTGCCGTTCCCATTCTATGGCCTGACACATTCATGACATCATCTACCCGTCCAAGTATTCTGAAATACCCGTCATGATCTCTTTTAGCTCCATCTCCGGTAAAGTACATACCCGGATAAGTTGAAAAATAAGTTTGTCGACATCTTTCATGATCGCCATATGTTGTGCGAAGCATAGATGGCCATGGAAATTTTATACATAGATTTCCTTCGACATTGTTGCCTTTGAGTTCATTTCCCTCTGGATCGACAATAACTGGAATGATGCCTGGTAGCGGCAAGGACGCATGGGCAGGTTTATTTGGCGTCACTCCTGCCAGCGCAGATATCATGATTCCTCCTGTTTCAGTTTGCCACCACGTATCTACTAATGGGCAATTCCCCTTCCCAATATGATCATGATACCAATGCCAAGCCTCCTCATTAATGGGCTCTCCGACAGATCCAATAACTTTCAAAGAATCTAAACTATATTGTTCCAGAGGTGCCAACCCATAAGCTTGTAATGCTCTTATTGCTGTTGGGGCAGTATAAAACTGATTAACCTTATGCTTATCCACCACTTCCCAAAACCTCCCAGGAGTCGGATAAGTTGGTACGCCTTCAAACATGAGTGTCGTCGCTCCGGCCAATAATGGACCATAAACTATATAGGAATGGCCAGTAATCCAGCCAACATCAGCGGTACACCAATAAACATCTCCTGCGCTATATTGAAATACATTCACGAATGAGTAATAGGTATAAACCATATAACCTCCACACGTATGAACAACCCCTTTTGGCTGACCAGTAGACCCTGAAGTATACAATATGAAAAGCATATCTTCAGCATCCATTTCCTCTGCTGGACAGTCAGTCGGTAAACCCTCGATGGCCTCATGCCACCACAAGTCACGACCCGCTTTCATTGTCACCTCTATTCCTGTTCGTTGAAAAACAATTACTTTATCGATCGTCGTTGTTTTTTCCAAAGCTTCATCAACCACCTCCTTCACCGAAATTGACTTTGCACCACGGTAGTTCCCATCAGCTGTCAACACCATTTTAGCTTCACAATCATTGATTCTATCGGCTAGCGAAGTGGATGAGAAACCTGCAAAAACCACTGAGTGTACCGCCCCAATTCTAGCGCAAGCCATCATAGCAATTGCCGCTTCTGGTACCATAGGCATATAGATTATAACACGATCTCCCTTCTTAATGCCATTTGCTTTCATCGCATTAGAAAACTGACACACCTTCTCATACAATTGTCGATAAGTCAATGTGACAGCTTCGTCTCCTGGCTCATTGGGTTCCCATATGATTGCAGGTGAATCCCCTATCGTGAACAAATGACGATCGAGCATATTCTCGGTAATGTTGAGTTTCCCGTTTACAAACCACTTCACATCCGGCTCCTCAAAATTCCATTCAAGATCTTTGTCCCATTTCTTTTTCCAATGAAATGATTCCGCAATACGCGACCAAAACTGTTCAGGATGAAGAACACTCTTTTGATATTCGTGAATGTACCCGCTCAGGGTTTGTATTTTATGACTCATAAAAAATCGTTTTACTTAAGGATCTTTAATTTAATTAATGGTCAGAAGCTTTTCCCGCTCCGCGAGGATATCTTATGCTTTCTACCATTTCTTGTACTTCCATTGGCGGTGCAGGGAAGAATCGGGAAATACCAATAGATATGAAAAAATTGACCAGCATAGCAATACTCCCAAATCCCTCTGGAGAAATACCAAACCACCAGTCCGACTGATCACCACCTCCAAAAGCGTCAAATTTGAACTTCGCCATATAGAAGAGCATGAGCAATATGCCAACCACCATTCCTGCAATAGCGCCTTCTTTATTCATTCTTTTATCAAAAATTCCTAAAATAATTGCTGGAAAAAAAGATGCTGCGGCCAAACCGAAGGCCAGCGCCACCACAGCCGCAACAAAACCAGGCGGATTGATACCAAAATATCCCGCAATAATAACCGCAACCAAAGCCCCAACTCTTGCCCAAATCAGTTCCTCTTTATCTGATATATTTGGCTTGATTTGCTTTTTGATCAAATCGTGAGAGATGCTTGCTGAGATAACCAGTAACAAGCCAGCTGCAGTAGATAAAGCTGCCGCTAGTCCGCCAGCCGCAACAAGCCCCACCACCCAATTAGGCAAATTGGCTATTTCCGGATTAGCCAGAACAATAATATCTCTGTCTATAATAAGTTCGTTTTTTTCACCTGCCAAGTATTGTATTCTTCCGTCCCCATTTTTATCCTCAAACTGTAGTAGACCTGTAGACTCCCAATTAGTAAACCACTCAGGCATACTGCTATACTCCGCATTTGAAACGGTTTGAATTAAATTGGTTCGTGCAAAAGCGGCGATCGCCGGAGCAGTGGTAAACAAGACCGCTATCAAAATCAACGCCCATCCGGCAGAAATACGGGCATCTTTTACTTTTGGAACAGTGAAAAATCTTACAATGACATGTGGCAACCCTGCGGTACCGACCATAAGCGCTAAAGTGATAGCGAACATATCCACCATAGATTTGGAGCCTGTTGTATACTCGGCAAACCCGAGTTCTTTATGCAAACCATCCAGCTTATCGAGCAGATAAGTACCATCTGACAACTGTCCACCAAAACCTATTTGCGGAATAATATTATCCGTAAGCTGCAGAGATATAAAAAAAGCAGGAACCATAAAGGCGAATATCAAAACGCAATATTGGGCCACCTGTGTATAGGTGATGCCTTTCATGCCTCCAAGAACTGCATAAAAGAAAACCATGGCCATGCCGATATATACGCCATAGTCTATGGGTACTTCCAGAAATCGAGAAAAAACTACGCCAACTCCACGCATCTGACCAGCCACATAGGTGAAGGAAATCAGTATCGCACAAATCACCGCAACCGTTCTCGCTACATTAGAATAGTAGCGGTCACCAATAAAATCCGGAACGGTGAATTTCCCAAATTTGCGAAGATAAGGTGCCAATAGAAGCGCCAATAATACATATCCACCGGTCCAGCCCATGAGGTATACAGCTCCATCATAACCCATAAAGGAGATAAGACCAGCCATGGAAATAAAAGAAGCTGCACTCATCCAATCTGCGGCAGTTGCCATACCATTGGCCAATGGCGACACGTCTCCACCAGCTACATAAAAATCCTTTGTCGATGAGGCTCTTGCCCAAATAGCAATACCTATATAAAGCGCGAAAGTAATACCTACAATTACAAATGTCCAGGTTTGTACCTCCATCAGTCTTTTTCCTCTAAATCAAACTCCTTATCAAGCTTGTTCATCAACCTGACGTAGATGAATATCAATATGACGAAAGTGTATATCGATCCTTGCTGAGCAAACCAGAAGCCCAGTTTAAATCCACCAATTCGAATATTATTTAAGGCATCCACAAAAAGGATCCCTGCACCGAAAGAAACTACAAACCATACTGATAAAAGCACAGCGAGATATTTGAGATTCTTATGCCAATATTGCTTGAGTTTGTTATCCATGAGGTTAATTGTCTATTGATTATCCCAGTAAAATAATAGGAATAATCCAACCCAAAGTCACAAACCTTCGTGATTGACGATTATCCCACAGTATTTGGACGAATGTCCAACTCACTTCCGCTTAAATCAAGAGATGAAGTATTATATCAGAAGGGGAATTTAAGCATACATAGGGAATCCATTTTCCACTCTATTCTCAAAAAATTGCGATAATGAATTAGCATTGATTCAAAAAAAAGAGGTTGCTTATAGCACAAACTCAACAAAAATAGCCGTCGATGCGCCCAACAGGCTAATCAATATTTTACGCCAAGCAAATCGATGCTCCGGACTTGATTCAACGAAAATCGTGGTAGATATATGAAGAAAACTTCCTGATACAAACCCAAAAAGATAAAGTAAAGTTTGTTCTGATAAAGCCAGTATTTGATCGCTCATTAACAATCCGAGTGGTGATGCCATGCTGAATAAAATAAGGATCATCCACGAACTTGTTTTAAATTTCCCTCCACCAACGACGGTCGCCATCAGCGCAAAAGCAGCGGGTATTTTATGTAGCACAATTCCCAAAAGCAATGAGTATGACTCATGTTTCTCATGAAACGGAGAATCATGTGTTAGCAGTGCGCCTTCTAATAAAGAATGAATGGTTAGGCCAATTAATAAGGAAGCTTTAAAAGAAGATGATATTTCCCCATGACTATGAAAGTGGCCATGCTCTACGCCAGCAGTTAAATGCTCCAAAAACTGTTGAAAAAAGAATCCCCCCAGCACCCATAAACCTATAATCATAGGGTCCTCAGCCAGCGTAAATACTTCTGGTAAAATATGGATGATGGTTATCGAAAAAAGAAAGGATCCCGCGAAGATTAATGGATTCTTAATATTCGACGATGTAATTCCAATATACCTTACCGAGATTCCACTAATGAAAGTGAAGAAGAATAAAATGCTAAATATTAACGCCATTAATTAAAAAATGCAATTTGCCATTGTCCTTTATCTAAACAAAACTGACAAGTAAAAATTCAATCCGTATTATGAGCCTTTGTTGATCTCTGAAATTTTATCTTTCATTCCACTAGAAACATAGGTCTCTATAGCTCCCTGCGCATTTGTGAAGATTAGGAAAATATCAAAATTAGCCTTTTTAGATAACTTTATGGATTCTTGTACACCAAGCACCATACATGCCGTGGCATAAGCATCTGCTTCCGTACATTTTTTTGTGAATACGGTAGCACTTAACAAAGAATGATCAGTACTAAAACCTGTTCTTGGATCAATCGTATGAGCGATAAGTCTACCTTCCTTCTCGTAATAGTTACGGTAATTCCCAGAAGTAGCCATAGATAAAGTATTCATATTGACTACTGCAAAAAGCTTTTGCTCATCTTGTTCGACCAAAGGGTTTTCAATACCAATTCTCCAAGGGGTATGATTTAAGCTATTTCCTCTGGTTCGAACCTCTCCCCCAATTTCCACCATATAGTTGTACACCGCATTGTTCTCCAAAAATTGAGCAACCAAATCCACTGCATAACCTTTGGCTATCGCACTAAAATCTAGATACATGCTCGTATCCATATGATAGCTTTTATTCCGTTTGTTTATTTTTTCGAAACCCACCTGATCTAATAAATCATTAATTTCAGCAGAGTCAACGCTAACGATCGTTTTATCTGGACCAAATCCCCACTTGTTCACAATAGGGCCGATCGTTGGATCAAAAGTTCCCTCTGTTTGTTCCCAAACAACCAAGCTTGTTGTCATTACGTCCTCAAAAAGAATGCTCGGGTATCTAAGACTGCCGGTGGTATTTAAAGTAGATATCTCGGAATTGGGGATATAAGTGGATAGTGACTCATTGAATACCTCTAAAACCGAATCTATCTTGTGATTACAAGGGTACATGTTGGCATTACAAGGGTACATGCTTTTACCAACATATTTTACATTGTAGTTGATAATGCCCATGGTAACGCCATTGAGACTAATAACCTCATCTTTATTAATATATTCTTGGTATAGGATGACAGAAATAGCCGCCAATAACATACTCCCTACGACTATAAATCGGCTCTTCATTAATTGATTAGGATTAGCATTTTAAATTTTGCTTAGAAAACAGTAAAACTTCCTGCAATGATAAAAGATAATGACGGTCGGATTCTAATTCAGATTATCTTTAATTTGTATATCTATAATTTTAGACTGGTACCAAACGACAAAAGCTCATTATCCAATATTACAAACTTGGTTTTGGCGCTGGATCATTTCAATCAAACATGAGAGAGGATTATTTAAGTGGAGATGGTGAGGAGTTAAACAACTCGGACAAGGAGATTGATAAAGCTTTACGGCCACTCAGTTTTGACGATTTCGCTGGTCAAGAAAAGATAAAAGCAAACCTGAAGATTTTTGTGGAAGCCGCTAAAAGGAGAACAGAGTCGCTGGACCATGTTCTTCTTCATGGTCCTCCTGGTCTCGGTAAGACAACCCTTTCGCATATTATTGCTAACGAACTGGGCTCAAACATAAAGATTACCTCTGGGCCAGTATTAGACAAACCCGGTGAGCTTGCAGGTCTTTTGACCAATCTTGAAGATCACGATGTATTGTTCATCGATGAAATTCATCGGTTAAATCCGGTAGTTGAAGAGTACCTCTATTCGGCAATGGAGGATTTTAAGATAGATATTATGTTGGATTCCGGACCAAATGCCCGATCTGTACAAATCGGACTCAATCCATTTACTTTGATCGGAGCAACTACACGATCAGGGCTTTTGACCGCTCCTCTTCGTGCTCGATTTGGCATCAATGCTCGTTTAGAATATTATGACGCTGAGTTGCTTTCAGGAATTATACGCAGATCGGCGGACATTTTAGAGTCTCCGATAGAGGAAGAAGCTGCTTATGAAATAGCGCGGCGAAGCAGAGGCACGCCTAGGATTTCAAATAATTTACTAAGAAGAACGCGCGATTTTGCACAGGTAAAAGGCGATGGATCTATCACAATGGAGATTGCAAGAATAGCCCTTGAAGCGCTCAATGTTGATGATCATGGTTTGGACGAAATGGACAATAGAATCCTTACAACTATAATAGAAAAATTCAAAGGAGGTCCCGTGGGTTTATCCACCATTGCCACGGCGTGTGGAGAAGAATCCGAAACAATAGAAGAAGTGTACGAGCCTTTCCTAATTATGGAGGGGTTTTTAAAACGGACGTCAAGGGGTAGAATGGCTACAGAGCTTGCCTATCGGCATCTCGGCATGATTCCCCCTCAGCGAATGGGCTCTTTGTTTGAATAATTTGAAATTCCATAATACGGAGGTAGTTAAAAAAATTGCCAAAGACCTAGGCTTCTCTTTTTGTGGAATCTCAAAAGCGGAATTTCTAAGTGAGGAAGCTCCCAAGGTAGAAGAATGGCTTAAAAGAGGCTATCAAGGAAAAATGTCTTATCTCGAAAATCATTTTGACAAACGACTTGATCCAACGCTTTTAGTCCCCGGTGCTAAGTCCGTGGTATCGCTTATTTATAACTACTTTCCAGAAACTGACCACAATGAAGGTCAATCAATAAAACTGGCCAAATACGCTTACGGCCAAGATTATCATTTTGTAATCAAAGACAAGCTCAGACTTTTTATGGAGCAGATTTATGATCAAATTGGACAAGTAGAAGGCAGGGCTTTCGTCGATTCTGCACCCGTTCATGAACGAGCTTGGGCGGCAAAAGGCGGACTTGGTTGGGTTGGTAAAAATTCCTTATTGCTCAATAGGCAAATGGGCAGCTTTTTCTTTATTGCGGAGCTCATCATAGATCTAGCATTGGAGCCCGACGGGCCAATGAAAGATTATTGTGGAACCTGCACAGCATGTCAAGATGCTTGTCCGACTGATGCCATTCCAGAACCATTCGTAGTTGATGGAAGCAAATGTATTTCCTATTTGACCATAGAGCTAAAGGATCAAATACCTTCAGAATTTCAGGATAAAATGAATGGTTGGGCGTTCGGTTGTGATATTTGTCAGGATGTGTGCCCTTGGAACAGATTTTCACAACCACACAAGGAGCCTGCATTTAAGCCGCAAGGCTGGGAGAATTTCAAAGAAAATGAATGGCGAGAAATGACCAGAGAAGTTTTTCAAAAAGTATTTAAGAAGTCGGCAGTGAAGCGTACCAAGTTTGAAGGGTTGGAGAGGAATGTGAAGTTTATCAAACACTAATCAGTTGAAAACAAGCAACTTGGTGGTATCACAAAAAACATATCCATTTGAGATCCTTCCAGTTACCAAAAACTGTACTGAGTCACTCTGAGGAGTTTTATCTAATTCAATAAAACACATCTTGTTCATTCAACAATGCAGATGTTTGAAAAGAGCGGATTTTTAGAATCGTATTGATATCATCACCATGTTGATATTCCCGATTGATATTATAAAGAGTAAATACCCTTATAGAATCAATTGTCTGATGATAAAAGGTGTGCGTGTTATCATCATATGCCTGTAAGCGTGAATTGAAAGCATAGTTTCAAGAAATAACCAATTCTTCTTGAATTGAATCGGGACTTATAATAAGACCAATACCTCTCTTCGATTCAATTTACAAAGTAGGTAAATAAGAATTATTCAGTACTCAATAATAGGATAACTCCATTGAATAAACATCCACGTAAGTATAATAAGCCTCATTGTTCCAGCAATAGAAGTACGAGCTTAGCATTAAAGCCATTTCTAAAAATAAAAATTGGATCAATCTTTTCATACTAATTCTTGATTAATAAAGAAACACTTATTTCCGGTTGAACAAAATGACTTGATCTTGATCTCAGAGTATTCGAAAAAATGGTGTGACCTACTTGCCATTCAGTAGGCACCTCCTCTCGATAAGTTTCATCATAAATCAACCAATCATCTCTTAAAGTAACTTTCAAATCAATAAGAAACTTCCATCTTTCAAGTTGAAAAAAGGTCTTTTGAACCTCCCACGTTATTTCAAACGTGTGAACAAAATCAACATCGAAAAAAAAAGTCCTCAAAAGATTCTCATCATATAGCACCTCTTTTCTTACTAGGCTTTGGTTATTTCCCCCATAACCATATTTAAAATGAATAATCTGAGAAAATGAATTACCGAGAATTGTCACCGAAGGTGTTACACCAATTTGTCGGAAATTAAACCGTGTATTTCCTAAAAGATTAATGTTGTCATGGGCGCTATTTTCAAACAAACGACTGGAAGTAAAAAACAATAAATCAATGTTACCAACCTCTACACCATAACCAAGCAGGATTTGCTCTATATTCAAAGCCTTATCTGTGTTAATTTCCATTACTAAACGTAAGCCAGGATCATACTTCCAGTCAATTTTGGAACGGATAAATCCATCATACTTTTCTATGAAGGAACCAAAACTGTATTCAGTATCCTTAGGTAAAAACCGTCCAAAATACTGGGAATAACCAATACTCATGTTTAACTGAGCCGACAGTAAAATTGGAAAAACTGTTGCAAGAAATGATAAGACTATTTTGACCATACTACCGACGTTGAGTCTTTCAGAATTCTACCATCGCTCAAAGTAGCCCTAACCACAAACCCTATCGAATCCTCAGCCAGAATAACCGGCATTTTGAGTCTCAAATTCGTTCGTTTACTCGATAAAAGATGATCAATATCTTGCTGGTTATCATAGGATGAACGAAAAAGCTGGTTCAAATTATCTCCTCTTGAATAACCCGAGATAGTATAAAGAGCTGTAATTTCTATACTTGATAAAAACTCAAGCAGATAAGAATAATCACGATCACAACTTGTTGCATTTGCTGAATTTAACAAACCTAGCGATGCTATAAACCTAGTATTCAAAGGAGCAAACAAACTATCATTTGGAGTTTGCTCAATCCATAACTCAAAGGATGCTTTATCAAAAGTCATCGTATCAGTTGATATTCCAGTGCTTCTACTTGCAAGATCCGTTTTGATGAGACTGATACTTTCCGTCTTTTCGGGAAAAGCAAATGTTTCATCACAACACATAGTCAATATTGGTGCAAGGTGAATGAGCGTTATTGCAGAAAGTAACAATCGGTATTTTTTAAGCATAAAACGG
>JBLIIJ010000118.1:0-10334 GCA_047635055.1 Cyclobacteriaceae bacterium
CAATATTCGATAACAACTTTACTGATTTTTTCAACCCTTGTAGTTTTTGTTCAGTATCAGTTTATGGTCAACCGCGATTTGGGGTTTGATGAAAGTGGTATCGTGCGTATTGATTATCTAGATCTAGTTAATTCCAACAATCAGCAATCAAATGAAATAGTTATTAACTCCTTAAGAGACAATCCATTTGTCATAGAAGTATCGCAAGGCAAAGTTCCTGTCAACAATATCATTGATAAAAGTTCTTGGAAAGTGATAGGGCAAGTGAATGGGTTTGAGTCTGTAAATAAGATAAATGTTGATGTTCATTATGCCAGTTTACTAAGTTTAGAAGTTGTGGAAGGTCGATTTTTTTCAGATTCTCTTGATAAATCAGGACACATGAGAGTTGTTTTAAATCAAGAGGCCATGCGGTTTTTTAATATCAAGGATATCAATAGTGTTAAACTTCAAAGTAATAGCATAAGGAAGGAGGAGAATTATTCAATTGTGGGTGTAGTAAAAGACTTTCATTATGAGCATTTGTCACTTCCAATTAGCCCTTTGGTGCTCATTGATAATACATACAATGATGATGATTTTCTTATTAAGATTCAACCAAATAATCAGGAAGCTGGTATTGGGTCTTTGGAAGGACTTTATGAGGAGTTAAACCCAAATGGTATTTTTTCCTATGAATGGATCGAGGACAGAGTGACTAAACAATATGCTGAGCAGGAACAAATTGGGAAAATGTACTTTGCCTTAACAGTTATTGCTTTGCTATTATCGACCATTGGTCTATTCACTTTTGCCTTATATGAAGCCAATAGACGAACAAAGGAAATAGGTATTCGAAAAGTTAATGGAGCGAGCTCATTTGAGATTGCCCGCCTGATGAGTTATTCATTTTTAAAATCAGTGGTAATCGCTAACCTCATTGCTCTCCCAATTTGTTGGGTACTTATGACGACTTGGTTGAATGACTTTGCATACCACATAGCCTTAGCGCCATGGATGTTTTGTTTGCCCTTTTTAATAAGTTTATTAGTTGCTTTGATGACTATTTTGGGTCAAATATCGAAGGTTGCCACGCGCAACCCAATAGAATGTTTAAGATATGAATAAGATTATTTACTAAAGAAACTTATGAAATCATGAGTAAAGAACATATTGGAGAGTTAGAAGAGCTGGTCTTATTGCTTATTATTATGTTAAAGGATGATGCCTATGGATTGTCGATAAGAAATGCTTTAAAAGAAGAGGCTTCTCGTGTAATCACGATAGGCGCGGTACATGGAACAGTGAGCCGATTAGAGAAAAAAGGTTTTATTGAATCTCATATGGGTGGTGCGACTGAAGAAAGGGGAGGTCGCAGGAAAAGAATTTTTAAAATAACAGCTGCGGGCAAGAATGTTCTAGCACGAAGTAGAGATGTGAAAGTAAACCTGTGGCAAAAAATACCTGAGTTGAGCATTAAAAGCAATTAAGCTGGGTCAAGCCTAAACAACATTAAAATTTGGCAATTTGATTGTAATGATTACGAATCCAGTATTGTTTATGCTGGCTATTTCGTCTCGTGTAATTGGCTGTATAAAGCGTATCAATTGGATAGGTCTTTTTGTTAAATAAACTCAAAATTGCTTTAAATTTTATCTTTTAGAAATAGATAGGCATAAAAAAACCTCTTCTAAAAGAGGCTTTAATGGGTTAATGTATAATTCGATATTTATTTGCTAAGCTTATTTGCATGATAATACTTCATAATAACAAGAAGAATTAACAAGGAATTGCAAGCAATGAATAATACAATTCCAAATTTTATTGCAAGCATAATTTGTCTTTTTTAAAGTTAGTGTTTGGTAGTTTCGATTTTAATACTGTTATAATATCAATACTACCCACTTTAGGGTACACGACCAAACTTTACAATATTTTAATTTGATAACACTTCCTACTGCATTTATTATATTTTGTTTAAAATTTGATTGTCAAAATATTAATTTATCAAAGATCAACTCACTTTTGTGTGATGGAAAACAGAGAAAGAGCCAATTCGTTAGCATTATTTCAAAAGGAGTCTCATTTTTTATTTAGAATAAATTGTATTTAAAGAAGATAATTATTTCTTAAAACTATTAAAAGGTGATGTTTTTCTCGATCATTTTTCCTCTTCACTTAAACTTTTCATTTCAACTTTAAATTAGCACTTGTAAGAATAATAACCGGTAATATCTTTGTTGTTTACTTTACACGTGATATGGAATTGAAGAGAAAAGGAATACTGTTTTTATTAACCGTCTTAGTGCTTTCATTTTCCCATGCTCAAGTCGATCATTGGGAAAGCGTTATTCTACCGGGTGACGCTTTCAGATATAATTTACCAAATAGTAATATTGATAATTGGTATGAAACAGGCTTTGGAGATGAGTCTTGGACGCTTGGAAATTCGGGGCTTGGATATGGTGACGATGATGACGCTACAATAGTCGACAACACCTTAACCATTTACATGAGAAAATCCTTTCAGATAGTATCGCTTGCTGATATTGAAGCCGTATTTCTTGATATGGATTTTGATGATGGTTTTATTGCCTACATCAATGGAACTGAAATTGCTCGCTATTTGGTTTCAGGTGAAAATCCATCCTTTGATCAGCCAGCAGATGGGCTTCATGAAGCTGATTTGTATAGAGGATTAGACCCAGAAAGATTCACAATTGATAGGTCGGTACTAATGGAAGGTGAAAATGTTCTAGCCATTGCTATTCATAATGAAAGACTCACTTCCTCTGATATGACAGGAAATCCAACGCTCTCTTTTGGAATTAATTCATCTACTGAGAATTACAGACCCACGCCAGATTGGTTTGATGAACCGGTGATTACTGATTTTAGGTCTTCCAACTTACCAATTGTGATAATCGAAACTACAAATAGGGCAGATATTTTAGATGATCCAAGGGCAGATGCTACAATGTTTATTCTAGATAGAGAAGACGGACAAAGAAATTTGATGGAAGATCAAAATAACGCTGATTTTCAAGATTTTAAAGGTCAAATAAAGATTGAAATCAGAGGGTCGAGTTCCCAATCCTTACCTAAAAAGCAATATGGATTCACAACTTATAATAATGGAGGGATAAAAGATAATGTGAGTTTACTCGGCATGCCTGCAGAAAATGATTGGATTTTAAATGGTTTGGCTTTTGATCCCAGTCTGATGCGTGATTATCTGACCTATAATCTTTACAGGCAAATGGGTAATTATACAACGAGAACAGAATATTGCGAAGTAGTACTCAATGGGGAATATCAAGGTCTTTATATCTTACTCGAAAAACTCAAGGCTGATAACAACAGAATTGATATCAATAAAATAGAACAAGATGACAATGATTTTCCTGATATCACAGGAGGTTACGTAACTAAATCAGATAGAGCCAATGGTAGTGACTCAGAAGCATGGGTAATGCCAAATTATGGTGGCTGGAATACTGTTTTTGTGAATGTTACACCTAGTTCAGAGGAGGCTACTAGAGAGCAAACCTCCTATATCCAAAATGTCTTTGAATCCCTCGCAAACACATCAGCAAGCAATAACTCTTCGATCTACACCGGTTTCCCTTCAATCATTGACATGCCATCGTTCATTGACTTTATGCTAATCAATGAGCTGTCTTCAAATGTGGACGCCTATCAATTAAGCACATATTTTCATAAAGACAGAAATGGAAAGCTTCGAGCAGGACCTGTTTGGGATAGTAACTTAACTTATGGCAATGATCTTTTTGAGTGGGGTTATGATAGAAGTAAGACAGATGTATGGCAGTTTTTTTATGAGCTTATGGGAGCCATGTTCTGGAAGGATCTATTTGATAATGATATATACCGATGTTATATGAGCAAGAGATGGAACTCTCTAACACAGAATGGTCAAGCGCTGAGTCAGTCCAATATCTCATTACTTATCGACGAAACTGTAAGCCATGTTTTTGAAGCCAAGGAAAGAGAGGAGGCCCGTTGGGGAACAGTAGGGAATCATGATGAAAATATCGCTGCATTAAAGAATTTTGTGCAAATTAGATCAAGCTGGATGACACAAGAGCTAGGTTCTTTTTCTCAATGTGCCAATGTCGCTACTCCTGAGCTGAAGATAACAGCAATAAATTATCATCCCGCTTCTGTTGAAAATTACGATGACTCTGATTTAGAATTTATTAGATTAACGAATACAGGAGATTCTATGATCGATTTGTCTGGAATCTATTTTGGTGGGACTGGATTAGTTTATCAATTTCCGAACAATGCTACCTTGGAGTCAGGGGAACATGTTTATTTGGCAAATGAATCACAAGTATTTACCGTATTTAACGGTTTTGTGCCTTTTGACGAATTTTCACGAAGCTTGGAAAATAGTGGGCAGGAGATAATGGTTTTAGATGCTTTTGGAAACATCATTGATCAAGTAGTTTATGACGACTCAGCTCCCTGGCCCATTGAGGCAGATGGGGAGGGCAGTTTTCTGGAATTATCTGACTTTAGTCTAGATAATGATAATCCAGAAAATTGGAAAGCTTCTACATTTAATGATGTGGCGCTTACGCATAATAATCAACTTGAGCCTTATATACGATTATATCCAAACCCCAGTTCAAATAAAATAAATATAGACTCAAAAAACTTAGTCAATCGTATTTCGCTCTATGATAGTCAAGGCAAACCAGTCAAGACTATATCTGATGTAGGATACCAATTCGAAATAGACCTAACAGAGCTACCAGCGGGCATATATTATCTAAATATTTTGATGAGTCATGGAATCATTACTAGAAGAATCATTCATGATTAATGACCCGATAAAGCAGGATATTGAAAGTAGCAATGATATTGATTTGTTAGTAAGGAAGTTTTATGCTAAAGTGAAAGTAAACAAGACCTTAGGACCCATTTTCAATAAAATAATAAGTGATTGGGAAGAACATTTGATAAAATTAATTTCTTTCTGGGAGGCAAATCTATTGTTCGCCAATACAGGATACCGAGGTAACCCAGGCTACAAGCATATTTTGGTGGACCAACATTTTAATAATACTATAGAACAAAAACATTTTGGCATTTGGCTTCAATTATGGTTTGAAACTCTTGATGAATTATTTGAAGGGGAAAAACAAATCCTAGCGAAGGAGCGAGCCCGGAAAATGGGGCATATGTTTTTTATGAAAATGTACATGGCACGTCAGGCCAAAGGATCACCCACAAAAAAATAAATTGTATCTTACTGGGTTCAATCTGTTTAACCTTAAAAATTAGGGAGATTATTATTAACGAATATAGCCCTTATCTATAGCGTAATTGATTTAAAGTTGATAAAAATGGGTAGCTCGATTTAGGCTAATCTCAATTAAAAAATCATCGAAATAGGACACTTTAGATCTATCATTTAATCCAAAACGATAGATTCTAACGTGAATATAGCTGGTTAATTAGCCAACAGATTCATCTGCAACAGTAGATGGATTGAATTTTGACTTTACGATAGCTGTTTCTACTTCTGCACTTGCCTTTGATACTGTTTTGGTTCGATCTGCACTGGTCACATGGTGCATTACTTTGCTGCCAAAATAAAAAGCAAGCATAACTTGGAAAGCATTGATCAGACTATCAAAAACACCTCTAAAACTTTCTACAAGCAATGACATGCAAATCATGACGATCACTACTACGAGTAATGTTAATGTCAATAGTCCTCTTATTGACCCTCTAGGTAAACCTAAAGTTTCGGTCTTGTAAGGATTACTTTCTGGATTAAATGTGAATTTTTGAAGCATCGTTTTGGCCCAAAAAACACAAAGAACCAACCAAGCCAATATAAAAAGTAACCCTGCTGCGATAATTAAATTTTCCTGGGCGGTGAAGGCCGATGATTTTACCAATACTTGATTTAATAATTCTTCTCGTTCCATAATGTTTATCCAAATGTTGGTTCATCAATTTCAAATTCACTCTTTTCTTTCGGTGTATCTAGTGCTACCGATTGGTTCTTTACCTGCGCTTCTCTGTTTTTAATTTGATCGTAAGAAATTTTTCTAAAAGCCAACTCCCTCTCAAATTTTTTTTCATCGTCTTGTTTTTCCTCCATTTTTTTCCTTAAAAATTGAAAAGGACCTGCAAGTGCAGCAACGGCGATGGCAAGATCATTCCATTTCCAGTCTATGAGGTCAAACTGGTTTATCATTCCGAAAGCCACAAGTACCACGATGATTAAAAGTATGACGATGATTATATTTTTCACGATTTTATATATTCAGCTGAAACCCATCCTTCAATTTTTGTAGACACTTTGTACCATCCGTTTTTCTCCTCCATTATTTGAACGACACTGTTCTTTTTTAGAGGAAGAGCTACCTTCTGGCTTCCTCCATCTGCCGATGCACGAATGTTAAGGCTGGTTACGGCTACTTTTCCTTCTGATGTTACTTCTTCCTCGTCAGAGCTTCTATTTTCAAGAATAGACGATCTGAGACTATCTAGAGGGAAAGCCGGCCCAGGGTCAGTTTTTCTTCCAGGCGAAATCTCCTCGTGTCCTAAAATAAATTGAATATTGTAAGTCGATCTCATGGCCAGACAGATTTTTCTCACTGCTTCGACTTGTATATCATGATATGATTGCCAATACCTGGCATCTTGCTCATTTCGATGCGTCAAAAACACTACTTGTTCTTCAGGAATAGTGTTGCCATATACAGTCTTGAAAGAGCCATTTGCAGCCTTATTTAGAAAACCGGGATTTACTATTTCTATGCCAAGAGAATATTTATTGTAGCCAACACGGCCATTGAAAGAGCTTTTTCCTGCATGCCAACCTATATGGGTGAAAGGAATTAATTGCGTAATGGTTCCATCATTGTCTATCACAATATGTGCCGAAGCTTTCACAGCAGGATCAACCAAAGTGCCAACCGCACCTCGTGCTGTTGTGCCAGCGGTATAATGTATAATAATAGTATCGGGATATGAGTTGCCTTTAAAGCGTCCACTTGTTTTGTCTGTGCTGATTTTGTCGAGATTAATAGTGGGGTCATCTATTTCAGCCATTAAATACCCTTCATCATTTATTTTCATTCCTATTGTATTTATGTAATAATGAATTTAGCAATGTCTATTTCTCGTTCATCAAAATAACCGACAACCCATTGTTCCCAACCAGAGCAATTTTGATGTCCAATTGATTCGATATATAAATCAATGATGAACTTATCAAGAAGCTGTTGTTGATATAAAAGGCTTTGATATCCATAATAGACAGAGTCCAGCGCCACTAGGTCATCCGCTACAAGCTCGGTTATTGCTTCAAATTCTTCAATATCTATTTTTAAATCATAGAGATACTCAGCCTTATCAAAGAAATATTTTGAATGTGAAATGATAACTCTGTTCACTTGATTTCCCGCGTTGATGCTCATTAAGCTAAATAAACCTTCCAAAGCATCTTCAGCGTTAACACGCGCTTTTTCATAGATATTTCTATCTAGTGCTTCTTTTCTCAGGAGATGTTTACAGTCAGTTTTAACTCTTGATATTTCCTGTAAAGTAATATTCTTGGTCTTGTTGCCCATTAACACTTGAAAGCCAAAAAGGGAACGGTCTCTTTTTTCACCATTCAAATTTTGGACACTATCTGTGTCAGCATCAGGCAAGTAAAACCATGGGTTGATGTCTAGGTTGAGAAGCTTAGGATCAACATCTACGATATATATGGTGTCCGCATTTTGCGAAAAGAAAATATTATCCACACCTATTTCGGTGAGGTCATAACCAGCTTTTACAGCCCCTCTGCCAAGGTACACCAGCTCTTGTTTTCTTTTCTTTTTAGGAATCTGTTCTTTTTTGTATTTGGCAAAACTAGGAAGTGCTTCGATTTCTTCAATGCTCTTATTTTGAATGGTCTGTATTAGCTCATTCTTATTCTGACCTGTGGCGGATGCAATGGCTTTAAAAGTGGAGTTTTTATTTATTCCCGAAGAATGCTTTAGTTCTATAGCTAGTTTTCTTTGTTTTCTTTTGGTTAAGCGGCGAAGCTTTCTTTTTGCTTTTGATAACTCCCTTTGTTCTTGATTTGTAATGGACCTATCTACGGAGATTTGATTTTCTAATCTGGTAATTTCTGATGCTAATTTGGTTGATTCGTCTTTGAAGATTAAATCAATAGTATGCGCAGCGACAATGATTTTTTCTTGAACACTTTTATAGTCCTCCTCTAAATGTAAGCTTACTGAATCTCGATATATCTGTGATAATCCAGAAACTACTTCTCCGTAATACTCTGCAGTGATGAGCTCTCCAATAGCTCTGAATTCCTTTAAGGAAATCACGCTATCTTCAATCCTGACAGAACGTTTACAACTGCTAATTGTGAAAAGAACCAGTAAATAGCATAGGGTTAGTTTCATTTTTCAAGTTCATTTTGAAATCTGATAACAATGTTTTCAAATTCGTATTGAGAAAGAAATTTTTCAAGGAATAGCCGTGTTTTTTCTTCAGATTCTTTTTCTAATCCCATCAGTTTTATCTTTTTTCGGATATCCAATTCTGCTTGTCTGAA
This sequence comes from Cyclobacteriaceae bacterium, assembly GCA_047635055.1. Lineage (GTDB taxonomy): Bacteria > Bacteroidota > Bacteroidia > Cytophagales > Cyclobacteriaceae > JAVJRN01. The sequence continues at coordinate 8,585 of JBLIIJ010000118.1, forward strand.
AAAATCATCGATGATATCAATTTTATTGGGATTTTTGATGCTGTTGAAATCTGAAAATAGCTCTTCAAAGTTCTCATGCGCATAGGAAAAGTTAAGAATTTCAACATTTGGCAATAATAAAAAGATAGAATCACCGTCCAATCTTACATCCTCATTTTTTACTTTTTTGAGATCAACACCATATTTCACCCTTGCTTCAGTTTTGAAAATGACATTAGGGTTTGTGTATGAAAACCAGCTTTTAATGCCCTTATCGTCGATTTTTCCAGAGACTACTTTTGTTAAAACTGCTTCTGATGTTGCCAGTTTTGCAGCAGATCTGATTTTGGTTACTAGAAACTTTCTTTCATTAACCTGACTACAGCTGACAAAGTAAACAAACATGACAATACATATAAGGCGCATAAAGTAGGTGTAAGCGTTTTAGAATTAAATTATTACTTTGATTGGACCAAAAAAAAATCAGCTTTTTATTCGATAAAATAAGAGAATTCAAAGAACCAACAACTAATTTCTTGGTCAAAGAGTCAAAGAGTCAATACTACTCAAAAAAATCCCCAAATATTTCGATCCTTCTCCTATTATTTAATCTGTTTGAATGCTGGGGCTCAAAGAGTTTTTAATGGCCAATGCATTCATAGGCTAGCTCAAGACATATTAAAGACTTCTTACTCGAAGTTTAATTATGAATTTACATTGAAAATTGGTCATCTTCCGTTGAAAGACATTAAATTATTTTATAACACCAATATTTGGAAAGTAGAATGTCATTTTGATTTACGCACAGTAAACCTTCATTGTCAAATTATCTTCATTGATCGAGTTGAAAATGCTCTGACTTATCTTTTATCCAGACTGAATGGAGGGCTTTTCATTTTATTATTAAGTAATAAGTCTGAGAGATCTCATAATCTGCTTATGATACTAAAGGTCGACGCGAGAGATGTTTTTTGCCAGTCCATTTAAAATATTAAGTTATTTTACAGATATCGTGTTATAAAGGAAGGTTACTTTGACAGGCAGTTGAATGTTCCATCAAAAAGTTAAGAGTTTGCGGTTTATATGCTTCTTAGCGAATCTGAAAAACTGAATTCTTTTGAACAATGACTAGCGCATATAATTTTTGATCTGCTAAACAGCGATCGATCAAGAACCCATTTGGTTACTGTGAAGCATCTGAAATTAATTTACGATATTCGTTGTGATTGACTGTTTTATGAACAGTAAAAAGGCATGTGTTACATCTTACTTCAGCGTCATAAGTGAGAAATTTCCATAAAGGACATTTAGTCTTTAATCAAACGCTGAATATCGAAAATAAGGATAGGTACCTCTATTTGGCAAGTTTGAATTATTACCCTATCCTAGATAGATATGCGCTACAAATTGTCACTGATGTAGGTGTTTCCTGTGATCATAATAATGTTTTATATGAAAACATCTTACTGTCATCTATTCTAACAAATTAGAAATTCGCTTTTTTCCAAATAAAACCTGATAGGTCGCTTTGTGAGAATATGCCAACGACCACCTCAGCGGAGTTTTATGGAGGATCAACCTATCAGGGGTAAAACTTTACTGACAATTTGAGAATGTGAAGTTTCTGAAAGAAGGTTATACATAAAACGAAAGTGGCGATACAATTAGAATATATTAATTGAATAAGCGCCTAATAAATGGGCTTTTCCAGTATTTATTTTGATTGTATTCAGTATTGCTCAGACATATTTTCGTGAATCATTCGGGTTAA
>JBLIIJ010000119.1:0-10207 GCA_047635055.1 Cyclobacteriaceae bacterium
TTCCCGTGCCATATCTATAAAAGTTGGGATACCTAATCCGATATACTTCAGGGGCAAATGGACCACAATTGAGTTTGTAGTCTATTTTACTGGTGAGCGTCATTGCCATCATGGTACGTCCATGATAAGCATCTGTAAAACATAGTACCGCTTGTCTTTTGGTTGCTTGCCGCGCTATTTTAATAGCATTCTCCACCGCCTCGGCACCTGTACTGACCAACATGACTTTGGTTTTTTCGCCATGTGGTAATATTTCGCAGAGCTCTTCACATAACTTGATGTAAGGTTCATAGGTGACCACATTGAAACTGGTATGCAAATATTTATCAGCTTGTTCTTTAATAGCCTTTACTACCGGATCGGGACAATGGCCAGCATTGACCACTCCTATACCACCAGCAAAATCGATCAACTCATTGCCATCTTCATCTGTGATGATTGCTCCTTTTGCATGTTGTACCGTGGCAGTATTAAAAACACCAACACCATTCGCGACTACATTTTTTCGTCTTTCAAGAAGAGCTTGAGATTTGGTAGATTTTAATGTCATTTAACGTGTATCTATTTTAGGTTCGATGATGTATTCACCTTTGAGATTGTGGAATTGAAAAGAGTCACAAATCAGTGATAATTCCTTTTTGATTTGGCAAATCCTTGATGGATCTGTCTAGAGATTCTTAGAACACAATCCTTTTTACGGGAGCAAAATGTTCGAGAGGAGGATGTGGTTGCCTGTTCTCAGTTTTGAATTTCAAGCCTCAAAGTTACCGAAGAAATTGTAGAATAACATGATGTGAGAAGCTCAATTGTAGATACTGAGTAATAATTATTTCATCATTGACATGGAATAAAGAAGGAATAAGACACAAAAATTTCCTAAAGACAAGCTAATTTCTAAGTAAATAACATATGCCTTTTAGTGGAGAGTTGTACTAAGGTTTTGGCGTTTGAAATACTTGTTATTTTGAAAATATATTTCACAAAAAACAGCCCTTAATTAAATCAATTACGTATTCTTCAGCTTATGAAAATATTTCAATGCAGTCATTGTGTTCACCCCGTCTTCTTTGAGAATACCAAATGTGAGCGATGTAATTCTTATTTGGGCTATTTGCCGGAGTTTGACGAAATGTTTGCTTTAGATCCAACCCGAATAACATGGACAATTAACGAGATAGAATATGTTTATTGTGACAATAATCAACACCAGGTTTGCAACTGGCTAGTCCCTTTTACTGAAGATCACGAGTTCTGTATTGCCTGTAATTTGAATAGAACGATCCCAGATTTATCGATCAAACAAAACTTTGATCGCTGGCGAAAACTGGAAATTGCGAAGCATCGACTTGTTTATTCTATACTCAAGTTGCCATTACCTGTGGAAAGTAAGTTGGATTATCCTGACACAGGTTTGTGTTTTGATTTTTTATCCGCAAAAATCACTCAGTCTTCGGGTAATCAAATAATGACCGGGCATGCAGATGGTGTGGTTACGATAATTCTTGTGGAGGCAGATTCTGTCAGTCGAGAGCAAATACGTCGCTCTATGAATGAGCCTTACCGAACACTTATTGGTCATTTTAGGCACGAGGTTGGTCATTATTATTGGCAAAGAATTGTTTTTGAGGATGCTTCATTGCTGGAGAGGTTCAGAGAAGCTTTCGGCGATGAGCGCGAAAGCTACGCGGATGCATTAGCGCAACACTATAAACAAGGCGCACCCGCCAATTGGCGTCAAAATTTCATTAGCGAGTATGCGTCTTCCCATCCATGGGAAGACTGGGCGGAAACGTGGGCGCATTATCTTCATATTATCAATACGATGGAAACGGCTTATTCTTTTGGGCTCAAAGGCGAACCTACACGGTCTGAAATTCACCATATGAAACTTGAAGCAAAAGATCCATATTCGGACTTGACGTTTAAAGAGATTTTAGATGAAAGTATCCCATTGTTTTATGCGGTCAATAGCATAAACCGTTCCATGGGTATTCCCGATGTTTATCCTTTCGTTATATCTGATCAGGTAGTTCTAAAACTGGCGTTTATCCATCAGATGATGCGGAAGTTGAAAATTGAAGCTTTAGAAAAAGTCTGATTATGACATAACTCCAACGTGGAGAGGCGGGGAGATTTGATGGTAAACTGATCAGTGCATCTAGCATATAATGCCGTATAAGCGCTTACCTTAAAAATGATCGAGACCTGCTTATGAGCATTCAGCAGGTCCTCGATTAGGTTATCTCATAATGTGAGCCTTTAATATTTTCACATCCTTTATCGGTCGATCAAGATTGTTGGTATTTACAGCGGCAATAGTATCGATAATATTAAGTCCGATAATCACTTGCCCAAATACGGTATAGTTTTGATCAAGTCTTGGGGTACCACCAATTTCTTTATAGGCTGTTCTATGTTCTTTTGGAATGGTGTATTTTTCAAAATCGTCGAATGTAGAAGCAATTTCTCTCAATGAGTCTTTAGCTGTGCGATAAAGCTTAACATTCTCCGTATCGATAGACTTATTTAGTGAGTCTACCCAAGATTGGCTTTGAGGGGATTTGTAGCTGTAGTGACTTGCGAGGCGCTCATTAATAGTGGTTTCAGCTTGGTTTATGACGCTATCCGACATGACTCCTGCTTGTACAATGTAGAATTGCATAGCGCTTGATGCTCTTTCGGGATTTCCGTCTCTGGCCGCTCCTAAGGCTCCTTTTTTATGAAATAATGTACTATCAAACTCTGCAGGGATAGTATAATCTAGCCCGCCATTTCCGAGGGTGTCATTGGCAGTGGCGTATTTGCTATCAGGATCGCCACCTTGTATGACAAAGCCATTAATGACTCTATGGAAAAGTAAACTGTCGTATTGCGCTTCCTCCACGAGCTTAATGAAATTGTCGCGATGCAGTGGTGTTTTATCAGATAACTCAATGATGATATCTCCCAATGAGGTCTTTAAGACTATTTGAGTGGAAGGAGGAGAATTTTTTTCATTCTTCGATTGGTCTTTGGTCGGTTGGCAGGCGAGGAGTAAGGATAATAAAGTGACGGTTATTAAATTTTTCATGGCGGTTTTTTACTTGTTTATTCAAAAGACCAATTTATGCCATTTACGGGTAACTGAAAAATTTAATATGTGACGATTAATTAATATTTGTTTAAGTTCATTGGAAAGAAGTCTATCGTATTCAGACTATACTAAATCCTACAATTGGTAGAAATAATACGAGAAATAGACCTTCCAAAGGTTAGATAAAATAAGATAGGGTGATGACATGCTCAAGTTTATTTCCGTGGGCCAAGATCGATAAATGGATTGTAGGCAATTTCCCAAAGATATCTGTCAGGATCTGCGATGTAGCTGCTATACCCTCCCCAATCTGTTTTTTTTGGTTCCTTAACAACTTCAACTCCTTGCTTCTTGAACTGAGCAATGAGCTCATCCACTTCCTCCTTAGATCGTGTGTTATACGCGATGGTGATGCCTCTAAAACCTGATCCTTCGTGGGAAACTGTTGCATCTTTGGCCAACTCCTCCCTTACATATAATGACAATTGGATGCCATTGAGCTCAAAAAAAGAAATGTATTCGTTACTAAAACTAGATTTGGTCCATCCGAATTTTTTTTCATAAAAAGAAGTTGACCTGACTAAGTCAGAAACTCCTAAAGTGATGATTGATACGCGTTGTTCCATTGCTGATATGACCGTTTTGACATTGTGAAGTTAAAGGATAGCGTTTCAAAACAACTTATAACTCCTCTAAAGTCTAGGGCAAGCGTTTATGCGTTTGGGCGCATTACTGAGCGCAACATCCGGCGTGAATCGCTATATCTTTTTTACCTAAAAAGGTAAAAAAGGATGCCGCTGCGATTTTGGTCGCTTGTACTTCGAGGACTATTGCCTTGGTCATTGAGCGTTGACAGTTAAATGCTTTTGCCCTGCGCTAAAGTTCTTATGCAATGCTATATTGAACTTTATTCGAAGACGATCTCATCAACATAGATCGATTGGTTAAAGCCATCTGCGGCACCAAACATGACAAAGCCTGTTCGAATACAGCTTAAGTCCATTTTCTTCACGTTAATAGAATATTTTTTCCACTCAGTGCCTAGCACGATCTCCATTGATTTTTTGGCCGAGTCCGGAAAAGGCTTGTTTTCAATAAGTCCGAATCCCATGGTGACTTTTGTATTATCATCATCAGCCTTGGCCCAAAAGCTAAATTTCTTGGCTCCAGAGAGATCAAAACCACCGCGCATATTTCCCCAGTCATTTGGTGGGTCAACGAATCCAAGGCCAAACCAACCTTTTACATCGTTGTATTGAATTTTTATCGCTGCATTTCCTGAATGGACCTTTATTGTATTTTCTAAATCAAAAGATATAGCCGCGTAGTTGCCCATCAACGCAGAGGGAATATAAGGGTTCTCTTTACCGTCTTTATATACGTAAAAGGGCAAGGTCGTCTTAGCGACCAAATACTTATTTGCTTCATTTTTCTCATCTATGACCATCACAGATGTGGTAGCAATGCCAACATTGTTATAGGTGTCGCTCACATTCACGTAAACTTTAATGGCTCCTTTTTCTTTTGGAAGTTGTATTTCAAATCCGTCGGACGTATTTCCTCGTGAGGTGAGCTTGTTAATCTGATCGCGCCTTTTGCGAGTTCCCGTTCTTTGGTTGTAAAAAAAGTCAACGGTTAAGACTTCATTTTCCACATCAGTGGCAGAAAGTTTTACAGGAACCCAATCACCAACTTTCCCTCCTTTGGTTGTAAAAGCATAGATTACAGGGATATTATTGGTTGGCTTTTTACCAGTAAAAGCTTCTCTAATTGACCAATATTGCGGACGATACATGCCACGATGATGGGTCATTAGCCAAGGCGATACGAAGATATTACCATCGCCGTAATGAAAATTAAAAACACCAAGACAAGCTGATTTATTGTCTATCCAATTCTTATATCCCTTGGAGATGGCGTCATATTTATCCGAGTCGGAGGGTTCTATTGCAATATCATTGGCATCTTTATTTACATCCCATTCTCCGGTTACACCAAATTCTGTGATGATGTAGGGCTTATCAATGTTCTTTTTTTCCAACTCTTGCTGTAAAAAATTAGCACCGGCACCATAGCAGTTGAGGCCATAAATATCTATGGACGGCACATATTTTTGCCACCAATCCAATCCAAATGTCCACGCTTCTACTGAAGTAATGGGGTGATTTGGATCTAGGGTTTTAATGGTTTTGCATATGCTTTCAAGAAAAATAGAGTAAGCTTTTTTCTCATCATCTGTTGCCATATTCAGGTATACTTCATTGCCAATTCCCCAAGACAATAATGCAGGATGCGCTTTGAACTTTTCGACAGCATTGATGGCCTCCTTGTACATGAGCGTCATGCCGGCAGTGTCAGTGAGATAATCAAAACTATCATCCGCTTCCATTCCGGCTTTGCCATGTCGCATCCAAATGCCTACCATCACTTTAATGTTGTATGTATGAGCAGCATCAAGAAGTTGCTGCGTGTTTTTATTGTGATTCCAAGTCCTGATGGCATTCACGCCAAGAAACTGTAAGTCTTTGAAGTAGGTGTCATAGTTGGCTACATCATCTTCGTGACCAAAAGTGATGCCTTTTACTTTAAATGGACTGCCATCGACAAAGAGTTGCCATTGATCGTTTTTCTTACTGTATGTTACCTGTGCGGAAATATTATTGGTGAGAAGAATAACGAACAGCATAAAGGTGACTATTTTTTTCATAATTTCAGGGGATTGTTCTTAGGCTTGGCTATTCGTTAAGTCGAGTGTTATTACTATTTACAAACCACACTTAGTACTGAATTGTTGAAGCACCTTTTTTGTGAAAGGCTACACGATTTGTGCATCGTTCAATTTTACTGTTTGTGGCATGATTCCAGACATGAGGTAAGTTTTGAAAATGACCATTTTAAACTAGATGAAAATTAAATTAAACTTTATGGGCTTTGCTCCCAGCAGCTTTCATTGAATAAAAAGTAATTATCCGCCTTTATAATTAATGAGTTGCGCTAATTCTAGCTTGCTTTGATGTCTTATGTTATGCTTTTTTCTTGGGAGCACTTATTTTATAACTTCGGGTTGTTGATAATGGTTACAAGTAGGTTGTATGATGCCAACTTACACCTGGCAACAGCTCAAAAAATAAACTCACGCTAAAGATGCGAATCACTTGATCGATAATTTCCTAAAAATACTTGTTAGAAATTGGGTGACCTATTCGATATGTCTACTCAATATTATCATTTTTATTTCCTATGGTTTTGGTGAATATGATACATTGACGCTACTAGAAAGTGGTGCTAATTTTGCACCTTATTCTTTGGGGAATGAGCCTTCTAGGCTGCTTATCTCTATGTTTTTGCATGGGAGTCTTCTACATCTGCTGGCCAATATGTACAGCCTTTATTATGTGGGAACGCAGGTTGAATATCAAATAGGATCACTTAGTTTCCTTGTGCTCTATCTATTGGCTGGTTTCGCTGCTAATCTCACAAGTCTGAGTTTCAATCTTTTTATCATAAGCGTAGGGGCTAGTGGTGCAATATTTGGCATTTATGGTTTCTTGCTTGTGGATACATTAAAAAGAGATAAGTCGAATCGGGTGGCGACTATTACAAATTTCCTGATCTATTTGGTTATCGTCACTGCTTTAGGAACAAAATTGAATTTTGATAATGCGGCTCATTTTGGAGGAGTCGCTTTCGGTATAATTTTAGGACTATTTCGATATATGACAAAGGCTTTTTGGCCCTATTTTTTAGCAAGTATTGTTGTATTACTTGCCTTCATTGAACTACCAAGACATCAAGTCGAATATTTTAAGGCTTACCAAAATTACCTAGCTGCGGATCGTCAGATAATCAAGTTATTGAATGCCGGATTAAGCGACAATGACTTTTATGATTCACTCATAGATATCCAAGCTTTGCCAGAGGCAGCCATTTCTAAATTCACAAATATTAGCCATGTTCCAATTGAGCTGGGCAAGGATACGGCTACTATTTTGGCTTATATAAGATTTCGAGACAGACAAATGGACTTTTTCCTGATGGGTCTTGCACGTGAATCTTTCATTTTCCAGGACAGTATTAGATGGTTAGGTTCGCAAATAGAGAATTTACCGCCTATAGCTTACAATCTCAATTTTGGAAGGGCAACAGCTTTGGACACGACCAACAGTGGGACAAATGAAGAACTAACCATCATCAAGCAATATTATGATACTAGCTGGTTTGAGACGGATGCTGATAATTATGAGTATTACAGGGTTGGTCAGCAGGACACTTTGGGAGATTGGCATGGTTGGGTTTTGGATCACTACAAGGATGACGGCATACAGATGACGGGAAATTTTTTTAGAGGGCTTAAATCTGGGATATTCATATACTACAATACAGACAGCACCTATGCCAGTGCAGGAAGATATTATGCAGATCGCAGAGTGGGAAAGTGGGAAGAATTTTATAAAAATGGTAGGCTCGCCTCGGAGGTGAGACATCAAAATGGCTATGGTTATCTCGAAAATCTGTGGGAAGAGAACGGGAAGCCAATGGTTACTAACAGAAAAGGCGCTGAAGTTTATTATTATCCGAATGGAGAAATTCGTTATAAACGAGCCATTAAAGATGGCTTAAATCATGGTTTCATCGAATCATATTATGAAAATGGAGATCTTAGATACAAAGAACTGCACGAAAATGGCGAATTGATTAAAGGAGTTTCGTATGCTGAGGCAACCGAAAATACCTATGATGTAAGTGTTTATATACCATTTCCAGAAGGAGGGTTTGAGTCATTTTATAAATATATCCAAAAAGAGAATAAATTGAAATCAGATAGTGTGGATGGCAATGTGGTTATCGCGTTTGATGTGCATTACACGGGAAGGATTTTCAATATACGATTTCTCAAAAGACTTCAGAAAGAATATGATGACTATGCAAAAGAGCTACTGCTCAATGGACCAAAGTGGAATCCTGCTCGTGCGCACGGCATCAAAGAAATAAGCGCTTACGCCGAAATTTCTGTTGGTTTTTAGGAGTTTTCGGTTCATTTTTTTGTCCGAAAAAGCCTAAATCAGGCTAATTTGATGGAGGTATTTTATTGATAGAGCGTAAGTCTTGTCGCGTTTTGCTTGTCCATTAAATCCTACTTTGGCAGGGGTATTCCTTGATGCCTGCATAGCATAAAAGCAATTATCCGATTTCTTATATTGCGTGGTTGTTCCAAGGGTTTTGGTTGTAAAAAGTGTAATTAGTGGCAGGAAAAATAGATTAAGGTGAAAGGAACGAGCGTATTTCTTTTCGTTATTGACCTTTTGACTTTTGCTTGGTGCAAAGAATGTTGAAGTAATAAACACACAATATTTATTTGTTGTAACTGGTGTTATTATTTTGTGTTAGGCTGTTCTTCTTTCAATCAGATTTTCCGAACAGTTTTAAGGATTTCAGAATATCAATTTTTTATATCAAGGGTATGGGGAAACACCCGTTACTTCACTCTATGAGATGAAACATATAACTTGATGGTAGAAGCGAATGAAATACTCATTGCCATCGGGGATAAATCAGAAAACAGGGCATTGGATAAAAACCTATTCTCGTACACCGCATGACTATGCGGAGACCGAGTAGCAGAAGCTGATGAATGTTTTGTCGGCATTATTAAAAAGGAAAAATATGCTAACATCTTTCGTGAGTCTTGAAGATCACAAGGTCTTCAAATAAGTATAAAAAGAAGAGCAATACTGTTCAACCCAATTCCAGCAATTCTAGGATGATCGATATTTTCAAAACACTAAGAATATATACTAGTTCTATTATATAACCCAGATGGCTGTTCCGGTAAATGATCAGGATGAACTAAATAAAACGTTGTATGAGCAAACTTAGACCTACTTTAACCCTATTATTTGACACCTTCCTTTCGGAGAAAACAAGACATAAAGCTGAAAACGTTATTCTTATCATAGCATTGGTAAGCTTTTTTATCCATCTGGCTTTGATCTATTTAGTGAGATTTGACGTAATCACTTTTCTGCCAGAATCAGGCTTATTAAAAGATCCAATATCCGCGATATACACACCGTTTTCGTTCATTTTGATCTTCGAGGTGTATCTTTTGATTTACTATTTACCTAAGTCATTTACCACCTATATAACCAAGCAGTATGAAATAATCACCCTCATCATCATACGTAAATTATTCAAAGACCTTGCAGGATTAGAGCTATCCTCTGATTGGTTTGAGATTAAGGGTGATTTACAATTCACCTACGATTTGATAGCTTCATTGATACTATTTTACCTGATCTACCAATTTCAAAAGCAGGGTAAAAGATTGTTTGAACTAAACTCAGATATAAAAACTAAAATTGATTCATTCGTCAATATGAAAAAATTAATCGCCATCATTTTGGTGCCCTTATTTTTCGCTATGGCATTATATACTTTAATCGATTGGTCAATAGGCTTTACCTTTTCGTCAGACAAACTCCCTTCATTTGAAGGAATCAATAATCTCTTTTTTGATCAATTTTTTACTGTCTTGATTTTAGTTGACGTGATCATTCTCTTACTCTCCTTTTTCTATACTAATCAGTTTCACAAAATCATTAGAAATTCGGGCTTCATTATTTCGACCATTTTAATACGAATGTCTTTCGGAGTGAGTGGGCTAATTAATAGCATCTTGATAGTAGTTGCAGTCCTGTTTGGGCTTACGATCATCTTCATTCATAACAAATACGAGAAGAATAACCTTTACGATAGTTAAAGTCTGCGTGTTTGGAAATGGATGTCAAAAGGCTGACTGTCATTGGCCATATATCAACCTATTCGGTAATAAACTTACATGAAGAGTTCTTACCCACAATGGAGTGAGAAGTCTTGTTTTCGAGTGAATGTTATTATTATCAAAACAAACCTTCGAGAAATTAATATGTTCTTTAAATCCCACTTTTGGATAATATTTCCCTATGATTACATCGAATAAAAAGCAATTATCAGCCTTCCTACCTTAACGGCATGCTCCGGGACTCTTCATTTTTTGATGCAGAAAACAGGAAACGTATCCTTAAAATTTTCTCCAAAAATTGCGTTGATTATTTTATTAAAGGAATAGTAATTATGGTCAGTATTTTGGGTGCT
>JBLIIJ010000120.1:0-10063 GCA_047635055.1 Cyclobacteriaceae bacterium
GACACCTTATATGGTGTTGCCTCGAAGTATGGAATGAGCATCCATGAACTTAAAAAGCTCAACGACAAAAAGGAGAATAGTCTTTCTGTTGGCGAAGAATTGAAGGTGAACAAACAATAGGTAAGCTCTTTATTCAAAGCCTTACATTAGAAAAGAATTTTGAAAATCAGTTTCCCCCGAGAGGTTAAGGAGGATCGTTGAAGTCTCCGTAGCATATTGGTTAAAAAGTCATAGTAAAGTTCGGATGTTATCACTTGAATGCAGGTCATTTAAAATATTAGTTTGGCGTTTTATAAAGTATGATTTGGTTGGAGCTTTCGAAATCAGAGATTGTTAACCAGTTTCTATGAACTATCCCAATTGTCATTTTAATTTCGTTTCGTCTGCTTGAAAATTGGTTAAACTTCTAACAGTTCTAAAAAATAGCCTTTCATTTTCGGTTTTAAATAAACCCAAGCTGGAACTATAATTTCTGAGAATCATACTTTCATCCTTTAGTTCTATCAAATTTTCAGTTCCAAACCTTCCAAAGTCTATTAGCAACCAAGTATTCTCTTCTCTTACTATAAAATTCATTCCAATATTTCCAGCTTCACAAGCTGGTAAATAAATCTCATTCTCATAATGGATCTCATAGAATAACCACTCTCCAAATAAATCATTTTGACTTTGAATTGTATCAATAACTGGCAAACAATGGTCAATAACATTTAAAGAATCTATTTCAATGTAAGAATCATAAATGTCAGTATTGTATTGACACTTTATGGATTTAAGATTACCCGTAACTTCAATTACTTTTCCAACCTCTAAGTTTGCGCTAAGTACTTTGCTACAAGGCCTCACTACTAATGGCCAATCTTTCATTTGATCAACTAATATTACAGTATCTCCATAATCCAAGTTACTACCTTGAACTTGAGCTAGTTCAACACGTCTGTTTTCAAATCTTTCTATGACATTACTTGATGAATCACATTTTTTGGCAAACTTCCACCACATCATCCTTATCCACAGAGCAAGAAGCCATAATAGTGAAACAACTCAAACAAGCGAGTCGAATCAAATACTTAAAAAAATCTTTAATGTAAATCATATCATTTTATCTACTTAAAGCAATGTCCGTTTAAAAACAGAAAACTCGAATTGAATTACAATTAACCATATCATTAACAGAGATCAGACATAATTAACGAAGATTGAATAAAACGACTTATTTCTTTTTTTTTACAAATATATTTACTCTGACAAATGATAGACCTTATCACCAAAGGCTGAGTTCAAAAAAAATGCCTCCCGAGAATCGAGAGGCATTTTTAATAATCGTTGCAGTTCAAATTTTACCAGATTCTCACTCTTTCAGCTTCCGCTTTAAAAATCGGATCACCCTCCTTCACATCAAATGCCGTGTAAAATTCATCAACATTTATTAATGGTCCAACGGCTCTAAACATACCCGGCGAATGAGGGTCCGTCAAGATTTGATTTCTTAATGTTTCATCTCTGTACTTTGTTCTCCAAATAGTGGCCCATGAAATAAAGAATCTTTGCTCTGGCGTAAATCCATCGATTTCCCCTGGATGACCATTCTCGTTCAAGTAAATCTGTAAACCATCATATGCCGAAGCTAGACCACCCAAATCACCAATATTTTCCCCTAGGGTCAGTTTCCCCTGTACATTTACACTATCCAAAGGTTCGTATGCATCAAACTGAGCCACTAACTGCTCGGTTCTTGCATCAAAGCTTGTGCGATCTTCTTCAGTCCACCAGTTGACCATGTTTCCTGACCAATCAAATCGGCTTCCCTGATCGTCAAACCCATGAGATATCTCATGTCCTATCACTGCGCCAATTCCTCCATAATTTACAGCCGCATCAGCGGTATAATTATAAAATGGTGGCTGTAAGATGGCTGCAGGAAATACAATTTCATTGTTCGTAGGATTGAAATACGCATTGACCGTTTGAGGATTCATGCCCCAACGTGCCTTGTCAACTGGCTCAGCAATCTCTTTGATATTTTCATTGTGCTGCCATGCCCATGCCTTCTCCATATTCGCAATGTAGCTGTAAGACTCACCACTACTCTCTACTGTTAGATCAGCATAGTCTCTCCATTTGTCAGGATAGCCAATCTTTACCGTAAAGTTGTTCAGTTTCTTCAATGCCTCTGTCTTTGTGTCCTCAGACATCCACTCCAGGTTTCTAATCCTTTGATCAAAAGCCTTGATTAAGTTTCCAACCATCTCCTCTGCATTTGCTTTCGCTTCCGGTGGGAAAGTCTCTGCCACATAAACTTTGCCTATCGCCTCTCCTATCACGCTATTGGTCGATACCAAAACGCGATCCCAGCGTGGTTTCATCTTTTCAGTACCACGAATTATTTTACTATAAAAGTCAAAATTGGCCTGAACGATATCATTGTTGAGATAGTTAGCTGCTTGGTTGACGACATTCCATTTGAGGTAAGCCTGAATGTCAGACATTGGTAAAGAAGCAACAATACTGTTCATCTCCGTCAAAAATTTCGGCTGACGGACAATAATAGAATCTACTTTGGTAATATCCGCATTCACTGATTTGAAATAAGCTTTCCAATCAAACACGGGTGCCAAGTCCTGTAGCTCTTCAAAAGTTTTAGGGTTATATAATGCCAATCTGTTTCTTCTCTCTATTGGTGTCAAACTAGCTTCTGCCAACCTCGTTTCCAGATTCATTACCTGATCAGCCATCCCAGAGGTGTTTCCCTCTATTCCTGAAAGCTCAAACATTTTATCTAAATGAATTAGATACTTAGCGCGTATCTCCTTAGATTTTTCGTCCTCTTTTGTATAATAATCACGGTTAGGAAGACCAAGGCCACCAGCACCAATGTACAAGGAGTTGATTTTACTATCTTTCATATTGGCATATGCTGATTCCCAATGAAAACCACCATATCCGTTTTTGTGCATGTCAGCGACTACACCTTGAATATCCGTTCTGTTTTCAAGTGCATCAATTTTATCAAACCACTTTTTTAATGCTTGGACGCCTGCCTTTTCGGCCAGCATTGAATCCATTCCTACGGAGAAAAAATCAACAGCCTTTCGCTCATCTGATCCTTCTTTAAATTCTGGATTCTCTGCAGAAGCTTCCATTATAGCCAGCACTTTCTTATTATTTCTTTTTCGGAGTTCACCAAACCCACCCCAACGACCTTCATCAGCCGGAATCTCTGTTTTATCTAACCATTTCCCGTTTGCAAAACGGTAAAAGTCTTCCTTTGGACTGACGTCAAGGTCCATGTTAGAAAGATCCAAACCGGGGACAGTCTCTTCTTTAGGTTTTTCCGGAGTTGTACACGCATACATCATCAATGCGGTGACCAGACAAATTATTGAGTTTTTCATTCGTTGTATATTATAGGGGTTGACTCTTTATTTTAAACTCTGTCATAAAAGACAAATTAAAAGGCTAAATTATTTAATTTATAAGAGACCATAAGTTTAATTACGTCGATGGTCTATTTATCATGCTAATTGCCCTTTTCCATGAACAAAAGAAAATTTCTCCGTCAATTGTTGGTTACTTCTGGGCTTGTCGCTGCTCCGTCCTTGCTCACTGCCAAAGATAGTATTAAAGGAAAATTCGTCCATACAGTCTTATTCTGGTTAAAAAAAGAAACGGACTTAGCGGATTTCGTGTCGGGAACTCGCAATTTTCTAGATCAGATTACAGTCATAAAATCATACCATGTAGGCACTCCGGCAATGACGCCAAGAGAAGTGGTCGATAATTCGTTCTCCGTTTGTCTGGTTGTGACTTTTAACAACAAAGAGGACCAAGATATTTATCAACAACATCCTGCCCATTTAGCCTATGTCGATGTTCGAAAAAACGCATGGGATAAGGTTCAAATATATGACTCGATAGAGTATTGAACTAAATCTTTAATTTAAGCACCACAGGCTTTAAAAAGTAGCAGCTAAGAACTAATAGCCCAATTGCCCCGAAAATGGAAGCTGTGAACAATTCTATGGACGAAGCATCGAGATTAACTAGGGCGCGCGCGCTTAAAACGATAGGTAGGCTAAGCAACAAGGACAATATTTTGGCAGCCAGTCCATAGTTTTCCCACAGGGCAGATCCAGCCAGTGAAAGAGCCGCGGCAATACTCAACCACTTTGTCCATGTGGCAATCTGCAAAATAGAAATAGTGTTTTCAATATCTAGATTATTGCTATCAGGAAATAAGCTTGTAATATGCAACAGCTGAAAGTTCTCTATTGTATCTGCCAAAAGCATTAATATCGCCAACGCCTGACCAACTACCGCGTATTCGAATTGATGAAATTTCCTAAGTCTCCGAAATAACAGGAAAAAGAATCCACTGTACACGAGCATAAAACCGAAATCAATTTTATTTCCCATGTCGATCGCCTCTATCAGATTAGCGTTGAGCAAGCCGAAAATTATTGTCACCTCTTTTTGGGTAAAAATAAACTCGAAGGCTATTATTAGGTTTTGATAGCCATTGACAGCTATACTTGGGAGATAATGCCCCATCCAAAATAAAAAAATCAGAAGAGGGATAGCAAAAAAACCTAAAATTGATAACGGTCTACTTTCAAAGTAATTCATGGAGTGATAACGTTGCGAAGCGAAAATATAGCTTAATTAAAGATTACGCTCAATAATCAATAATAAAGTGAAATATAAAACTCGAAGCGGTCCAATACAATTAGCCGAGTTGAAGTCAACAACCCTTTGGGGAAACACAAAACTTGATTGACTTGACAAGCAGATTTCTGAAATTAATGCTAAATTTATTTAAAGCGTATGGCTTGTTGATAAGCTTTAAATTCCACTAAGTCCGCGCTTCTACCGCCTTTGTTGGGCATAAAAAAAGACTAACAAAAGTTAGTCCACATTAGCGAAAATCTGCTTTGGGTTTGGCCATTCCCGCTTAACTTGACAAGCTCTTTGCTTGCTTTCTAATAGATCCAACGTGTCATTTCAGAAAGAGTTGTTATACCGTTGTTAAATCTCCAAATGTATGGTGGGATGACAAGACTTTCTTCCACTCCATTATTACAACCCTTTCAAATGGTGAACATGCTCATCAATAA
Organism: Cyclobacteriaceae bacterium; assembly: GCA_047635055.1. GTDB lineage: Bacteria > Bacteroidota > Bacteroidia > Cytophagales > Cyclobacteriaceae > JAVJRN01. Next base: position 5,115 of record JBLIIJ010000120.1, read on the forward strand.
TATCAATTTGCTTTGTGATAGACGACACGTATTTTTTAAGTTCTTTCTCTAACCTAGCGACTTCCTTGTTATACTCGCTTTTGTATTCGGGAGCTGATAAATTACTTTCAATAAAATTATAGCCACCGCATTCTTTATGTAGAAATTTCAAGAAGCTTTTGGTCGTGTATTCTACCTCCAAGAGTTTTATATCTTCTAATGTGGCTTTGGCTTCTTTATCTGCATTGGTATCATACTTTTTACTCACGATATCATAAAGTACCGAGTCATAATGATGAATGTAATTCAAAGTAGAAATTGTCTTATCTCTATATGCTTTGGTTTTGCAATACTGTTCCAATCCTGTATAAGTATAAAGCTTTTTGGCATCTGCATCCCACAGCTGTGTCAACTCGTCAATGTGCGCCACTATATCTTGACTTTCATCTTGACTTTGAGCAGTTGCAAAAACCGTTGTGAATAGAAATATAAGGTTAAATATTACTTTCATGTATTCAAATTATTATAATAGGAAATTAAGTAAAAACAGCCAATGTTACTTCATTAGCCAAGTGAATATTCGATTTTCATCTAGTACTCAAAATCAAGACCAAGTCTCTCTTTCAATTCTTTCAATGCGGGGTTTTGCTCAACCATATGATCAAATTTATCACGAGAGGTATACAGTTTTTTACTGGAATTTTGTACCGCAACATGATTCTCAAGTTGGATTAAAGTATTACTTAGTTTTTTTCGAAAAAACTGTACAACATCTTGATCAAATCTTTCAAGAATACTGACCTCTAATTGACTTGCAAGTGAGATCAGCAAATTGTGCTCACCGGATTTCACCATATCCCGAGATAACACTAATTGCTCAGTATCACCAGCACCTCCATCCAATCTTAACTTTTTAAATTCTGCCCAAGCCAGAATTACCTGATCATTATCAAAAGGTTCGAGCTTCTCAGGAAGAACTTCCTCTTTTTCTTTTTCCTTGAGGTCCGACTTATCCGACTTTCGCCTAAAAATACTTGGTGTTTCCTTGAGCTGATCACTCTTTATTTTTGTTGGAATTGTGATTTTAGGAGAATGTGGTAATGGAGCCGCCGACTTTTCTGGTTCTGGAGTAAACGCTTCCTCTTTTGATGGAGCAGGGGGCACATGTGGCGAATCTTCTCGATCTTGCTCTAAACTGCTGTTACTTTTTTTTTTGCCCCATCAATGGCCCCAAGTTGTGCTAATCGCACTGCTTGATTGAGCTGAGATAGTTTCATCAAGCACAACTCGACATGCAATCTTTGATTTTTTGAAACTTTATAATTCAAGTCAAATTGGCTTATTAAAGACAACCCGCTTAATAAAAACGAATCACCCAAAGAATTTGATTGATCGTGGTATTTGGATTTAAAATTATCGGTCACATCCATAAGCTTTGCCGTCTCGGGAGACTTAGCGACCAAAAGATTTCTTAAATGCTGCTGTAGTCCAACCAAGAAATTATGTCCATCAAAACCCTTTTTTAGAATTTCGTCAAACAGCAACATGGCACCTTTTAGGTTTTCATTCAAGAAAAAGTCAGCCATTTTGAAGTAATAATCATAATCCAAAATGTGCAAATTCTTGATTGTGTTCTGATAAGTTATTTTATTATCAGATGAAAAGGTTACGATCAAGTCAAACATCGACAAAGCATCTCTCAATGCACCATCCGCCTTTTGAGCAATCAAATGAAGTGCCTCCTCCTCAGCATCAATACCTTCCATGTTAGCAATTTTTTGAAGTTGCTTTACGATATCAATAATTTCAATTCTATTGAAATCATAAATTTGACATCTAGAAAGGATTGTCGGTATGACTTTGTGCTTTTCGGTAGTGGCTAAAATAAAAATTGCATAGCTAGGCGGCTCTTCTAGTGTCTTTAAAAAAGCATTAAAGGCCGCAGTGGAAAGCATGTGAACCTCATCAATTATATAGACCTTGAACTCTCCGGTTTGCGGAGGATACCGAACTTGATCAATCAAGTTTCTTATATCATCGACCGAGTTGTTAGAAGCAGCATCTAACTCATATATATTGAAATTATTCGTAGAGCCATCAATACCTTCCGCTTCGAATCCATTAATCAATCGAGAGAGAATTCTTGCACAAGTAGTTTTACCTACTCCTCTAGGGCCACAAAAAAGCAGTGCTTGAGCCAAATGATTTTGGTCAATGGCATTTTTTAATGTTGTGGTAATGTGCTCTTGGCCTACTACCTCATCAAATCCAAGCGGTCTATACTTGCGCGCTGATACTACGAAACTTTCCACAGCGGAAAATTAATGATATTGATGGCATTGGCTAGAGAATTCAGATTTTTTTATTTGGAATGAGTCATTTATCTCCACTTTAAAAAATATTATTACAAACATCAGAACGCCCTGATCTCCATTGGAATTAAACTCAGAGGAATGAGCTAGTCTAGAACTACTAGCCATTTTCTCAATGTCTTAGAAAGTGCATTATTTACTATTGGTTTGCTGATAAAATCGTCCATCATTGCATCGAAACATTTTTGCATTTCTTCTTTCATTGTGCCGGCTGTAATCGCAATAATTGGCACTCTTGATGTAGCCTCAAACGCTCTGATTTTCTTGGAAGAGCTATATTCATCCTGCATCCATCCTGCTTCGGCATTTGAACAACCGTAAAAATCAAATTTCAAATAAGAACCTCAGAGCAAGCGTCCGAGGTGTGAACTTGGATAATTTCTTTTTATTCGATGAAAGCATCGGGGAATAAAACCCGCAATGTGGGATTTAAAGTATCAATTCTAATTTTTCTCCTTTACAAATGTGTTGAATCAAAACCAACACTCAAAAAGGAATCTCTGTATATTCTTTCATTAATTCAAAATCCATCAATAGTCCTGACCTTTCATAAAACATTCTCATTTTTATGAAAAACATGTGAGAGACATTCTTTTGCACGTACCTTTCAAGTGTCTTGCAGAACACTTAGAAGAAGGGCATTAACCCTGTACTATTTATAAATTCAATTTGGAATAATCGTGGCGTTTAAGCGGTTTGAGATATAGCTTTGTGGCAAAATGAGGAAAGCCCCGTTCCTCCAATTATCAAAGCCTCTTTTACAGTCTTCATTTCATGGATATTACCAGTATTATTTTACTCGTCATTTTTCTAAATGCGATTATTGCCATTGCCTTTGAGCACTCACTCGGGATTAACAAAAGCTGGATCGCATTATTTTCCGGCACGACTATGTGGATGGTGGCTTCCATTGGGGCCGACAAAGAGGTTATGCATGTGGCATTGCATGAAAGTTCTGCAGAGATATTCGAACTAATAGTATTCCTAATAGGCGCCATGACTATTGTAGAAATGATGGGGCACTATCGCTTTTTCACTTGGTTGGAAAATAAATTATTTGCCCTCAATATTAGTAATACCAAACTTTTTTGGATTTTAGGAGCAATTACATTTGTTGCCTCGGCACTTCTTGATAACCTCACCACCACGCTGGTTATGCTGCAGGTAGGACGTTATCTTTATTTGAGAAAAGAAAACTTTAATATTTTCGTAATCAATACCATTATAGCGGCCAATGCGGGAGGAGCCATGTCTCCTGTGGGTGATATCACCACTATCATGATGTGGCTCGCCGAAAAATTTACCGCATGGCAAGTGCTCTTTTATGGATTTTTGCCTTCCCTTGTAGCTTGGATTATCCCACAATTTTTGCTCACACGACAGATAGCCAAGGAAGTACGAGAAGGAAAATTATCCGATGAGGTGCTGCCTCTACAATGGAATATCATATTCTTAGGTTTTATGACTTTTGGTTTTGCCGTGCTGGTGAACTTACTCCACTTGCCACCATTCTTCGGGATTTTATTTGGGCTTGGAGCCGCTGCTATCCTCATTGATTTTAGATTAAAATTCGGGAAACTAAAAAAGAAAGCCAATAAGATCGTCAATGTGATTAAGACCATTGATATGGCGACAATCACCTTTTTCATAGGAATCTTACTAGCCGTAAATGCACTAGGATTCGTTGGGATTCTAGATCAGATGGCTACCATCATATTTGGCGCAGACCCAGCATCCAATCCATATGCATTGATCTTCGGACATTCCTTTCTGGGCGTTATCTCCGCAATATTTGATAATGTTCCGCTCACTGCGGCAGTAATAGATATGCTCCCAGATGGTATTCATTACCAGTATTGGGTATTATTAGCCATTACGGCTGGGACGGGTGGTAGCATATTAATTATTGGTTCGGCAGCAGGAGTCGCTGCGATGGGACAAGTCCCAGACCTCTCCATTCAATATTATATCAAGAAAGGATCTCTTCCAGCATTCTTGGGTTATGCTGCAGCTATTGGAATTTGGTATTTGCAAATGATCCTATTAGGGTTTCTTTAAGCAGACTTCCTAAGTTTTGGTACCGGCAGCCAAACGCCATGAAGTTGTAGTGAAATTCAATCTATAGAAGTACGATAGTAACTAGCTGGAAGCCAATGAATGGGCATTTTGTACCGTTAGTAGGCATTGAAGTGCTATTTACTTTCAATGAAGTAAAATGAGCATTGAAGGTTGTGCCATGTACTTTGGATGTTGTAACGTTGAATTGCAAGGCTGTGCTATTCACTTTCAAGGTGGTAAAATTCATTTTGAATACTGTGCTATTTACTTTTATAGCAGTGTAATCATCATTCATTATTTTCCGACACATCTAAGACAAAAGCCAACTTGATAACTTGACAAAAGATCAGACCCTCCTACATATTAAAGAAGCTGGACGGCTATAGAAAAACCCAACTCCTGCTGGGCCTCTCCTCTTCTTTCCGTAGGACACCAGCGACACGCTGGCACGAACTTGCATTTGTATTCTGGAAATAATCTTACGCTCTTTTTTCTAATAAATGAACATTTAATAGGGTATTGATACTATGTGCTAAAAGT
>JBLIIJ010000121.1:0-9797 GCA_047635055.1 Cyclobacteriaceae bacterium
TGTCCATAAACATTTATTGAAAAAGTAAAAAGAAGTAGCATTCCAAAATGTATTACACTAAAACGGTAATTAATATGACCTATCATTAACAATACTTTTAGATTTATAGAAACTTTTGTGGTGTGAATTGACTGTTATGACTCAAAATTAACAAAGTAAAATAGGTTACTCAAAAAAAGTTTGTTTAATTCAGAATTCATAAAATCGAAGTAAATGAAGTAAAAGGTGATATTGATGAATCATCCGACAAACCATGAACACAAAATAAGAGACACTAAAGCAATCAAGTTACCATAACCCCAAGGTCATAGGACAAGTATGGCTGGGCTACTCAAAGAATCAAACGAAGACTAAAAAGCAACCTACGGCTTTTCTAATCCATAATTCTAAGGATAGGGTTATTTTAAAAAACCAATTACAATTAAGAGCCTAAGAATTCCATTTTTTCTCAAATGCTAGATCCCTCCGACCAGCAATCTTTTTATCCAAAAATATTAATTCAGATAAACTTTACTTGATAATGGCTGACGATCTTCATCGCTATGTTTTTGAATTGCCATTGAGGTAAATGCTCGCCAATGATCTATAAACAAAGAACTGTTTCCTCTTGGAGTGGTGAGGCAAAGGAAGCATGAAATTTGAGATATTGCGTTTCATCAATGGGTTGTAAAAAGACCAATATTCATAGAATAATTTAACATTTATGTCAAATTATCGAGGGTAATTTAGCGAGCGCCTTATAAGATTTCCTCCGTTCGCTCTGACATTTTCCCGTGATTGATAATGACCGCATTATTAAATATGGGCAGCAAGTTTTTTAATAACGGCTAAAGGCAACAGTATTTAGCGTTTGTCCATCATCTCCGATCTCTGCGTTCTGCTCAATTACTTGACGCCCATGCTATGGAAGGTTCACATTTTTCAAACTGCGCAAGCCTTGATCTCAAATATTTTGAATCAGACATCTACTTTATGGACAAGCGCTATTTAGATACTCCTCCGAGGATAAGCGCTCAGTAGAAGCAAAAGTTGTCTCCCAATCATCAATCTTGATTTCACTTAGCTTTTGACAGATTCTCCACACTATTAAAATCCTATTTCATAATAATTAGGATCTGAGCCTTAACTAGGGCTTTTGCGTCTACCTTTGAACTGCAATAACAATAAGCAATAAATGTTAGATTATGTGATAGTTGGTGGGGCGCAAGCAGGGTTATCTATGGCTTACCACTTGAAACAAATGAAGAAAAAGTTCATCGTTATTGATGGCGGAGAAGAAATTGGTGCGTCATGGCTAAGCCGATGGGACTCCCTGAAATTATTCACCCCAACAGAGTACAATCATTTGCCTGGCCTAAAATTCGATACGCCAAAAGGATATTATCCAAGTAAATTTGAAGTTGCCGACTACTTTAAATCATATGTAGCCGAATTTGAGATCCCGGTACAACTCAACACCTTGGTTACCTCGGTAAGTAGAACAGAAACAGGGTTTGATGTTAGCTATGAAGGTGGAGAAGTGGTAGCAAAAAATGTCATTGTGGCTACTGGACCATTCCATATACCCTACACGCCACCCTGTCATACAAAGATCTCGGAGAGCATCAATCAACTGCATAGCAACAATTATAAAGGAACGCATCAGCTTCAAGATGGGGAAACATTGGTCGTTGGCGGGGGAGATTCGGGATATCAGATTCTAAACGAGATATCAAAAGATGAATCAAGAACTGTTTATTTTTCGGGTGATACCAAAGTCAAATCAGTCCCTCAGCAAGTTTTAGGCAAAACATTATGGTGGTGGTTTACATTGATCGGTTTTTTAAGTTTTAATAAGTACAGCTGGATAGGTAAAAAAATCAATTCCATCACTCAACCAGTGATCGGTACGGATGTCAAGGAAATATTGGCTAGAGAGAACGTACTCCCTACCGGCAGAACCAAAGATGCGTTAAATGCCGAGGTTGTTTTTGAAAATAGCAAAATCTCCTCGATCAAAAATATTGTATGGGCGACCGGTTATCGTCCAAACTTTAAATGGATTGAAGGATTGGAGCTCGATGCTGATAATTATCCTAAAAACTACAGAGGCGTCAGTAACATAGAAGGGCTGTATTTTATTGGCTTACCTTGGATGTACACGCGCGGGTCTGCTACTTTGGGTGGAGTATCAAAAGACGCCAGCCATTTAGCGAGCCTTATTAGTGGTAAAAACTAACGGTTAGCTTTTAAAACCCATCGAAGTAAGTCTCTTTTAAGAATGCTTCTGTTTCTATCCTTTTTCCTTTCAGCTTAAGGCTTAATTCATTCATTTGTTAGACAACACAAGCGGTTTAACTAACCTTTTACCAGTTAGCTCCTTCTTGTGATAAATAAGTATTACATAAACTCATTCTTAGCGAGAAAATAATAAGTGAGCTTATCTAAAATCGCAGCTACTATAGAGGCGGGTCAGAGAATCAAAAAGTCTCCTTTTTGAGAATTCATTTCCAATCGAGCGCTCTACTTTTCGGCTAATAGTGTTGTCACCTTCGCATTGAGTTTGGCAAAGTTGTTGGCATAAACGTAGTAACCGATGTTATAATCTCGAATGATAAATTCTTCGTCTATAAATAGGGTTATTGGGGAAGTATTTGGAATTCCATATTTGGCACGTATTTCTTTACCGTCCTTAATTATTTCAAAGTCAATTTTTGTATTCCCATGAAATGGTCTATTGTATTCATAATATCCACTTTCATTTGGATAAATTCTTAAACTATACTGAGTAGTATCAGTATTCATAAGCTCTTCCGCACTTTCATCCAGGATAGATATTAATTCGAAATTATATTGGCCATTTTCTTTGATAATTTTGTTCAGATCAGCTGTTTCTTTTATGCATCCACCGCAGTATTTACTCCAAAAAAGAAGCATTATGTTTTTGCCCCTTTTATTTCCAAAATTGAAGTCTTTCCCATCCAATGTCTTTGCCTGAAAATTGATTGCTTTTTTTCCAATTAAAGAATCGAAAGCGAAATTTTCAAACGTCTGAGCATTTGAGAAGGACATGCAAACGCATATCAAAAGCACTGATAATTTGATAGACTTTCCTGTGTTCATTGAGTTAAATTTAAGAAGTTATTTTTATCAATGCACCATTAACTGTCGTTATTGTTATACCATTAGAAAAGTAAATAAAACAAACCTCCAAACCCTACCCTTTTTTGGCGTTTATAAGCATTCATCCATTAGAAATTAGTCTTTTAGCATGTGCGTAACACTAACAACGGCAAAAAAGATTGGGTGATAGGAAAGCATAGATTATATCTACGCTTCTTTAATCACGACCTCCTTACTCATCAATAGCAGGAAGGTTGAATTCCTGAAAAGCACTGTTTTCTTTCATTAGCTTTTCTATCTCACTGCTTTTGCGTGGTGCATCGTCTGATAATAATTCAATGCCCTCAGCAGTGATTAGATAATCATCTTCTATGCGCACAGGGATGTTCCACCATTTCTCGTCGCACGGACTGCCATTAGGAATATAAATACCGGGCTCAATGGTGATAACCATCCCTGCTTCTAACAGATCATAAGTACCCAAATCGTGAACATCCAAACCAATGTGGTGACAACAGCCGTGTGGATAATACCAGTGGCGCCCGGTCGCAGGATTGATTAAATCCTCCGCTGTTAAGCTTTTGACAATACCCATGGCTAACAGTCCCTTATTAATGACCGCTAATGTAGTATCATAAAGTGCAGAAAATTTAACGCCTGCCTTAGCAATGGACATGGCCGCTTCTTGTGCTTCGTATACAAAATCGTAAATGATCTTTTGCTCTTTGCTGAATTTACCGTTCACAGGGATCGTTCTGGTAACATCCGCTGTGTAGCCATGATACTCTGCTCCTAAGTCCATCAAAATAAGTTCACCGTCCTCAATGGCAGGATTGTAATTATCTATGTAGTGCAGAATACAGCCGTTATGCCCTGCTCCAACAATGCTTGGGTAGCCTTCGAATTCTGCTTTGTATTGCTTAAAGATAAATTCATGCATGCCCTGCACCTTAAATTCTGATAACCCGGGCTCCATAGCTTTCATGACTTCCGCTTGACCTATGGCCGATATGCGGATAGCTTTGCGCAGCAAGTCTAGCTCTTCCTCTGTCTTAATTCCTCTGATGGGTGCGAGCAATTCGTTCAACAAGGTGGTGTTTAAATTATTGAGTTGAGGCTCTAACTCGATACTTAGCTTCTCCGTATCTGGGTAATTGGCTTTGACTTTAAACTGGGCAATTAAATCATACAAATCCCCTTCCTCCGAGGTATTTCTCACATCCTCCTGAAAGTCTTGAAAAAGTACTTGATCAAATTCGCTGAAGTCAATCGGAAATTCTTTGAAATCGGCGGTATATAGCACCGTGGCTATGGCTAATTGCTCCACTGCCTCCTCAGGACTTATTCGCTTGCCGTCATAAAGTTCTTTCAGTGCATTTCTTCCCCTGACAAAAAGTAATTCATTGAACAGCTTTCCGCTGGTGGCTTGATCTTCAGAAAAAATCAATAGCACACTATGTGGCGCATTGTGCCCCGTGAGATAATGAAAATTAGGGTCTTGATGATAATTGAAATTAACATCATTGGCTCTATTGCGGATGGCATTGGAAAAGAAAACAGCAACACTGTTCTTGGGCATTACCTTTCTGAGCTCCGCTCTCCTACTTTGATGGAAATCAGACGACAAATAATCATCGGGTCGCTGAGCTTGTAGTACCGCTGAGCATAAAACAGCCAGTGAAAAAGATAGAATAATAGTGCGCGTTAGGTTTTTCATGATTGTGGCAAAGCTTAATTTTTATCAATTAAACCCTTTTTTAGGATAAGGAAAAGAGATTGGCGGATTATTGATTTCCCAACCCAAAATGATGGCGAACGCACTAGATCTAATGGACTTAACAAAAATCAAAAAAGTACTCCTCCTGATGGCCATCATTAGATCGACTGAAGCCCGTTTGTGTGCTGTTTACAAAAAAGCAGATAATAGGTCCTTTGATTTTTGGAATCGTTGGTTAGTCGCCAATTGAAAGTGAAAAGCCGGTATTTGATCCCTATTCGCCTACAGCTTTTCTCTTCGGCATGGTTTACAAAAGGACTCCTTCCATTTTTAAGAAAGTTGGATACGTTCATAAGTTCAGTACCTACATCGCATGGAGGAGTGACAAAACCTGTAGAAAAAAATATCCGAGCATTTTCTCCTGATTTGTTTTGCTTTCTGGTGTTATATTCAGTCATTATTGCCCAAGTTCACTTTGGGTCAATTATGAATACTTATGGGAAACGATATTGCTAACGTTTAGCATACGAAAAGTAGGCGATTTCGAAGTACTAAATTTTCTTTTGGGTAGAAGGTTTGATGCGAGCCTAAAGCCTTGATTTTAGAAATATTTCCACGCCCTTTTGTGGATATTGTTAGCGGCTTTGATTCCTTCATTTGATTATATTTCATTTAAGTTCTATCAAAGTAATTATGGATTGCAGTAATCGCAATACATTGGATCTTCTGTTGTTTTTTTATGCGGATACATTTCTTCCTTTTTGAAATGACATTTTTGACAGCTATAAATCAAACTTAACGTAGCATTGGTGGGAGAATCACACAAGCTACATTTTAATCCTTTTTTTGCCTCTGTAACCCCAAAACCAGGAGTATTGCATTGAGGGCAACAAGAGTTTACCTTGGCTATCAATTTTTCGGCTGCCTTTTTAATTACAGTCATTCTACTTGGGTTGTACATTGCCCTCATATCGGTTTCAGCGTAAACAGTACTGAATTTTTCAAGCATTAAATGAAATGCCTTTTTTAAGTCTTCCAGATTTGTAATGCCTTTGACTATATCGCTATTATCTGTTTTTGATTTCCGAAGTATCAGTCCGTGTGACGGGAATTTCACTAAGTCAGCAAAGTCCAAAAGTGCTTGTTCATGCTTAATTTCACTTCCGTTAAAATTCGTTTCTGTGCTTAGTTCTCTGACTATAATCTCTAAGTCGTTTTTCTTATCAATAAATATTAAAAACTCATCGTCTGCACTTACAAAAAATAGGGAGGTATGCGGACCAAAGGAACCTTCACTTGCTATTCCTAAATCACAGTTGCTTACTTCCATGGCCAACAAACATTTTTGTCTTGCAGTAGCTATAGGATCAAGTTTTCTTTCAATTTCTCCTGTAAAAGTGCCAAGGGTATCTGTATCAAAACCTTCTTGTATGAAGCAAACTACATCTAACGCCTGCTCCAATAGGGGTGCAATCACTTTTTCCTTTTCGTGTTTTGTCGCTATTACTAAGCTCCTCCCTTTGAACATAACGAATTAGTATCCTCCATTTTCTGTGTTAAAATCTATTGACATTCCCTTTTTATCTTCATTCCAAAGACCATTATCATAGACTAAATTTCCGTTCACGAATGTTTGTTTGATTTCCGTTTGAAATAGTGTTCCTTCCAATGGCGACCAACCACATTTATACAATAAATTATCTTTAGCTACTGTCCATTTACTATTCAAGTCCACCAAGGTTAAATCTGCATAGTATCCTTCTCTAATAAATCCTCTATTTGTCATTTTATAAAGAATAGCAGGATTATGACACATTTTCTCCACTATTTTTTCCAATGAAATGAGCCCTTTTTTATAAAATTCTAACATACAATTAAGCGAATGCTGAACCATTGGTGCTCCTGACATTGATTGAAAGTAAGGCTTTTCCTTTTCCTCTAAAGTATGAGGTGCATGGTCTGTGGTTATAATATCTATTCGGTCATCAAGTACCGCCTTTAATAAGCCTTCTTTGTCTTGTTTCGTTTTTATGGCTGGGTTCCATTTAATGAGCATTCCTAATCGTTCATAGTCTTTGTCTGTGAACCAAAGGTGATGTACAGACACTTCAGTAGTTATTTTTTTCTCTTTCAGTGGAATATCATTTCTAAATAAGTGCGTTTCTGCTTCCGTTGTTAAGTGTAAAATATGTAACCGGGCGTCATGTTTTTTAGCTATTTCTATTGCACGCTTCGTAGCTTCATAACAGCCTTCAGCACTTCTAATAATTGGATGGAACTTTGCGGGAATATCATCTCCATACTTTTCTCTAAATGCCTCTTCGTTTTTTTCAACTATCTCTTCTTTTTCAGAATGAATAGCAATAATGGATTTGCAGTTCGCGAATAGTTTCTCCATTTTTTCTGGGCTGTCAGCCAATAGATTCCCTTTTTTGGTAAAATACAATCCATCATCTGAAACACCAATAAATTGGCTCGTGTCCATGGCTAAAACATCATCAATATTATCCCCATTTACACCAAGAAAAAACGAATAGTTGGCTAAAGATTTTGTTGAAGCAATTTCATACTTTTCTTTTAGGCTTTCAACGGTTAAAATATTTGGAACTGTGTTTGGCATATCAATGAAAGAAGTTACTCCGCCTGCAATAGCCGCTTTACTTTCGGTATATAAATCTCCTTTGTGTGTAAGTCCTGGGTCTCTAAAATGGACTTGTCCGTCAATGATTCCTGGGAATAGGTGTTTGCCTGTGCCATCAATGACTTTATGGTTTGGTTCAATGGCAATATCTCCTATCTGCTCAATAAGGCCTTCCGCCAAAAGTACATCTGCGATAAATGATTTTCCCTCATTCACAATAGTTGTATTTCTAATTAAAATTCTTTTGTTCATTGTTCAATTTATATTGTGTTCGAGTGCTCTCACATTGGACTTAACGACTATTAATCTTGTATGCGCCGAACTCGGAAAAGGACACTAAACTAGTGATTTCTGCCGCTGCTTCCAAAGTATTAGAAAGCACTACATTCTGAAAGATGAAAAATCCTGCGAGCCGCGCCGCGTAGGCCGCACTCAGTAGAAACCACAAAACTCTCCTCAGCGGCAGATTCACGGTGATGTTTGTAGAGAGAATGGTTAGAAGTACTCAAGGACATGTCTTATACAGTTTGTTGTAGGGCGTTTATTCTTTGCCCTTTGCTCGCGTTTCTTCAGCTTTTTGTTGCAAATCACGATCGTTTGGGTTCATAGTTGACTGTTCATATGTCTTGATATATTCGGGGTTATCTCTATGAAATATTTTGACAAGAGTTAATCCGGGAGTTGCTACTAAGGTTCCTGATACACCAATTATTATGATTGTTCGAATAAGCATCTTCCTGAGGAATGAACGGTCTCTATTCATTAAGTATTTAACGAAAGTTGCGACTAAAAATAACGTTCCGGCAGTCAATCCAATGCTTAGCATAACTGCAGCACCAGGAAGTTGCAACAGTTTGAAAAGTGTTCCAACTGATAGAATCGAAAAAATTAGTCCGCCTCCAAATGTTCCAAAGCCTCGCAAAAAAGTCATCCCTTTGTATGATTCCTTTTTGAAAGCTTTGTTAATTGGAATTGAGTTAAAATAGAGGAGACCATAAGGGTAATAGATTACTGCCAAGACAGTAAGCGAAACTCCAATGACCATAGCGCCTCCGGATATTAGGAGAACTTTCATAAGTATTCCGATAGCAGTAAAGACCGCTGCAATTTGTTCGATTCTCTTCATTTGTGAAATTTATTCTACGGAGAGCGTAACGCCTAGCAATACTCCGTAAACTAGACAGTTCTAATATCTATAAAAGTATCGGATTACACCAACCTTTGCAAATAGCTCAGTAAGCTTATGGATGATAGTGTCTGTTGTGGCATGTATCAACCCAATATTTTCTTCTTTTGTTGCTGAAATTCCTCCTCTGTCAAAATCCCACTTTCTTTAAGATTGCTCAGCTTTACTAATTCTTCTGAAATAGAATATTGTTTGGTCGGCAAAGCGTCTTTCTCGTTATCAATCTTGTCTATTATAATTTCAAGAAGATCCTTCCAGTATTTGAGTTGCTCGGTTGCTTTTTGAAGTTTATGCCCATCAACTGGATCGGAAATTCTTACACTTTTTTTCGTTTTATACGTATCTTCCCATGAATCAAAAAATCTCACCTTAAAACTTGAGTTGTTAGTGTCTTTTAACACAATTCTCAAGTCCAAATATTTAATTTCCTTATTTTCCCTTTCTTTACCTGAAAGACCACCGATTATAGCCCCAACACCTCCTGCAATTACACCTCCTATTATGGCTCTTCCGATAGAACTTGATTTTCTATATGCCGTTTCTCCATCTTCAATTATTTCACAACTTAAAATCGCCGCGTAAGGATACACATGAATTTTTCCTGTTACTTCTTTGAAAGCTATGCATCTGTTTCCATCGTCAATAGCAATGAGGTTATCATGACAAATTAATTTTTTCGTGGGGTTAAAATCAGATAAAGAGTTCAGTTCATCTTGCAATTTATGGGTATTGGTTTTTTTCTTACCTTCACCTTCATTATCCGACCAGATAGTGTAAGTAAATATCAAAACACAAATAAGTCCTATAAACACCCACAAGCCTATAACATCAGTCACTAAAAGCACTAATACTATAGCACTATAAATAAGTGCGAATTTAATACTGTTCTTCATTTGATTAATATTTATTCTTGGCTCTATGTGCCACAACAACTAGTTAACCGCAACGAGTTGCGGTTAACTAGTATATACTATTACTAATCTAAAGAATTTTTAATGGTTGATAACCCTTTTGTAGCCACATAGGTATAAATTTCAGTCGGTTTTGTGCTGGAGTGACCAAGCAAGCGCTGAATGTACCTTAGATCCGTCCCCGCTTCCCTCGGTCATGGTTTCTTCACGAACCTAAACACGCTTAACCATGGAGTTATA
>JBLIIJ010000122.1:0-9697 GCA_047635055.1 Cyclobacteriaceae bacterium
TCAATATCTCCAACTAGTCAAATCTGCTCCCTGAGGTGCGCTTTCTTTGATTCTTTTCATGATTTTATCCACATACATCGTATTGTATCTCAGCCTTGAAATATGATTAGGATTTTCTTGATCGCCATTCCAGCAATGCTCCGCTCTATCTCCATAATCCACATCGCCACCATAGTAAGGATCGGTTGTGTTTTCTAAGAAATCTTCCATGAGGTAGACCGCATTGTTGAGATAATAATTATCCATATCACCACAATAGATATTTATTTTACCTTCAAGCTTACTTCCTAAAATATCCCAATCTCTTTCGAGAATATGTCTTAAGTCATAGTTTTCTTTCCAGTACGCCGCTACACTAGGATCAATGTCTCCTGAGCGCTTATCCCACAGTCTTACAGGATAGCCATCGTCACCTTGCGGAGAATAGACAGCCTCCCAAATATCCCATTGTTGTCCAGATCGAGACTTGTCACCCAGAACCAATTCAAGCTGGTTTGCTTCTAACAATGAAAAGTTGGTATGACCCAAATAGTCCCGATGGGTTGGAACTAGACTTTTTCTATGCTCACCTTCATAATAATACGCGTTTTTATCTTCGTAAATATTGGTCAGACAATAAGCCTTAAAATCGATAGGATCAGGACAAGCTGCAAAGCAACCGTTATACTCGTCAGGATACTTTACTTGCACGGCCAGCGCTTCCCAACCACCAGTAGAACCTCCATATAAAAAGCGAGACCAGCCTTCCCCTTGCCCTCTAAATAGTTTTTCGATATGGGGAATGAGCTCATAGGTAATAGCGTCTCCCCAAGGTCCTTGACTTGCGGAGTTTACCGCATAGCTATCATCATAATAGGGCGTAGCATGTTGAATTTCGATAATCAAGAAACGAGGAAAGTCGTCAGAAATCCACTGTAAATATTGATTGTATGCTTCTTGTTCTTGAATGATATTATAGCCATCAACATTGAATCTATTGGAGAATTCTGGTTTCATATTTGGATCTGGAGGCGTAGTGCTGAACCCCCCAAAATCAGCAGGATAGTGTCCATGAAAAACCATCAAAGGGTATTTTGCTTCCGTATGTTGCTCAAAACCTTTTGGCAAAAGTACATGTGCACCTAAGTACATATCACGTCCCCAAAACGCACTAAGCAATTCACTTTTCATTCGAATGTGCTTGATCCATTCTGTATCGGCGGCTGGTTCGATTGGCGGGATGATTTGATCCATAACAATGTCGATTTTTGACGGATTTCCCGGATCAACTGTGACTTGTATAGGTTTGCTATAGATGTTGCCCGGAGAGCTGTTCCATTGTTGTCCTTCTCCGTTATCCATAGGTAATTTTACTGTGTGACCTGTCGAAAGATTAAAAGTTTCATAAGTGTGTAGTAGACCTTGAATCCAATAAGTACCAGGCACTATGTCTTTTAGGCTTGCAATAGGAAAACCCAATTGAGACTGGTCAAAAGTGACTTTTTGGCCGGTTTGCATGTCTTCCACGTTTTGGCCAAAAACAATTTGAGTGGTCAAGTTATCATTGATCTGAAATCTTGGCTCTGAAGAATCATCAGTGGATAGCAATAGTAATAGTCGACCATCCAAAGGATCATTAGAAGCCTCTTCATTGAATGAAAGGTTGATCTTAAAATCGTTATTTTTTTCTATACAACTCAGCAGCGTCGTGCCCAAAATGATCAATATTAATAGCTTTTTCATAGTAGTGAGGTCGGTTTATATAAAAGGAAAATGATGGCTTATTTATCTAATGCTTTCTTGGTGACGTGCCAGTTGATAACTGTCCATTTTCGATTCTTTTTTTGCAATACACCTGAATTGAAATAATAGGTTTTCCCCTCCTCTTTATCAAAAACCAAAGTAAAATTCAAAATGGCCATTTCATCAAGAATCCGAATAGCTATATCTTCTGCAGAAAATGGAGAGTTGGCTTTTTCTTGAGTTTCTGGTTCACTTTCAAAGCCGCTCATGATTGTATTCTTACCAAACCGCTCACCAGAGGAGCTAGTGTAGGTCAAATTTTCATCCCAAAAGCGTTCGTGCATTTCTTTTGAATCGACTTTCTCTAGAAATTCAATCAATAAATTTTTGATCGTTTTTGATTCATCTACTTTTTGAGAAATAGGGAATGGAAGACTTAAAAAATTAAGCGAAAGGTAAAGGATTATAAATTTCATGGTAAATCATGTTTCGATGGTGATAGCGTATTTTGAGAGCAGTCCAAGCACGTATGGTAGGGAAAACTTGGCTTTATCAATATTGTTGTTTTCTGGGTCAATGCTGTAATGGGTAGCTGTTCTGAAATCAGCTGACTTTAGATTGGTTCTATCAAATGTAGCGCGCAAAAGCGTGCATTCTTTAAAGTGTACTTTTTCTAGATTAGTGGAGGAAAAGTCGGACTCAATTAAACTACACATCTGAAAAGTAGTTTGTTTTAAGTTCAGTGTGCTAAAGGAAGAATAGTCAAGCGTGCAATTCTTAAAATGCATTTCTAAAAGGAAGGTTCTACAATCACTAAACTGTAAACCAATCATTTTGCAATTTTGAAAGGAGACATGCTTAAAGCTCGTATCTCCCAATTTCATATTACTGAGATCACAGTTGTTGAAAATACAATCTTCAAAGATTTTGTGAGATAAGTTTAAGTTGGACAGGGAGCAACTAACGAATTGACATTCGAGAAAATGTTCCGCTGCAGGTAGGCCATTCTTTATCCCTAAAAACTCCTTATTCTCAATCATCATTTACTTTAATTATTGATATCACATTCATTTCTGTAGGTCAACCTTCCTTGTTTGCTCCTTTGAATCAAGGTTATAAATGAAGGTGTAATTATCTTTCGAATCGTTTTCACGCATCATTCCAGGGGTGTTAAATAGAGAAATTTCGTTATCGCTATACCAAGTGACTTGCGTATTATCGAGGGTGTTTTGATAGATCACTTCGCCTGTTCTTTTAGAAATTACCGCATAATTACCAGAATTAAACTTGTTTATGTCGCTTGATACGGACACACACAGCATCATTGTGTTGGTTTCATTTGGTTGGCATTCAAAGCTTTTACCTAGTTGGGCTGTGGCTGATTTCTCATAGTTATGACCATTGGTACGTGCATCCATAGTGCTACGGCATTGGCTGAAAAAAAAGAGTAAGAAGGTCAATATTATATATTTCACGATTTTTTGATAAGATAAATAATAAATATCCTGATCTCAAAGAATGATTCAATATCGGCAATTAAAAGTTTAACATCTCATTAACAAGACTTTAGGAGCTCATTAACAGCCATGTCGGGATGGTCATTTTAGTTTTGAACTCGAACTAAAATCCCTATTATGAAGCAACTATTTTTTATTCTTTTAGCAACAGCCACATGGAATGTGCAAGCACAAAAAACGTATGTATTAGGGGATCAAACCCATCTTTGTGGGCCGATCTCTCTTGCAGACCTTCAACAAGAACCATTTGCTGAGTGGTTTAGTGAAAACTACAACGTTGAATTGAACCTGGGGGCAAAACAAAAATGGGTAAAGCGCCTCAAAGATGTTAATGTGGATATTTATCTCGGCAGTTGGTGCGGAGATAGTAGAAAGTGGGTGCCGAGATTTGTTAAACTTTGGGATGAATTGGACTTGGATAGGTCACAGCTCAATTTCATAGCCTTGTACAATTTGGAAGGAAAACAGAAACAAGGTCCAAACGGGGAGGAAGTAGGCAAGAAAATATTTAGAGTACCAACTTTTATTTTTGAAAGGGAAGAGCAAGAGATAGGGAGAATCGTGGAGTTTCCTGCCAGTACACTAGAGACGGATCTTGCACATATTGCGTTCGGTTATCCCTCAGCACCCCGTTATCAAGCAGCAAATTATTTATTAGATATATTTGAAAATCAAGCGGCTGATGAGGTTAGCGCGAATTTAAATACTCATTATCATCATTTATACAAGCTTGTACAGAGGAGCAACGAGCTCAACAGTCTTGGGTATTTATTGATTGGGAAAGGTCAATTGGAAGAAGCGTTAGTCGTTTTTCATCTCAATAGTTTTCTGTTTAAAACTGACCCGAATGTATTCGATAGCTATGCGGAAGCGTTGTTGGAGGCGGGGATGTTTGCGGAATCGTTGCGCAATTACGAGAAAGCGCTAAAAATGGACCCTGAAAATGAAAATGTAACAGCTCAGTTAGCTTTGCTAATGGAGAAGATGGCTTCCAAGGAATAAAAAAAATCCTGAATTCGTCGAAAGTCGAATTCAGGATTTTTATGTCGTTTTTAAGTTATATAAACTTCCTGATGGTTGTTTTTTCGCCTGAGATAATTACTGAATAATTCTTCGAGTCCATCTTAGAGAAATCAAAATCTTGGGAGAAATTACCAATTTCCTTGATTTTGTTTTTAAAACATAGTTTTCCAGATTCGTCATATATTTTGACACTCACAGGCGTCTTAGATTCGTGGAAGACCTTTAATCTTACTTTATCATTGCCAAGGCTTATCAGTTGAGCGGCGACATCTTTTTCATAAAGCTTGCTAAGGAACACTTTTTGATTCATTGATATATTTAATCCTTCCACTTCAACGATGTATTGCCCTTCTATCAACTCTGATACATCAAACGATACTTCAGAGGTGCCTTTGAAATGAATATTTCTATCCAAATATGCTTTACCTGATTCGTCTTTGATCTTTACCTGTAGCTGTCCTTTGTCTTCAGCAGCGATGAGTAAGTTGAAATGGCCATTATCTGTGTTACCAACAATAACTTGTGTTTTTGCATTGTCATTAGTCGGATGACCAGATGCGTTGACTGCTGTAGCAACTATTGCTATCATGCTTAGTCCCATTAATACTTTTTTCATACTTATTTTGATTTTTAGTCCTGCTAAGTATTACGTGCTGGTTTATTTGCCGTATAAAGTATTGTATGAACGGTAAAACGCAGATTTATATAGAACAAAAGCGGACATTGTGACCGCTTTTGAACAATATATTTGATTTTATACCTGACTTAACCCACCATCAACTTCTAGCTCAATGCCATTGATGTAGGAGGCGTCATCGGATGCTAAGAAAAGCACGGATTTGGCTATTTCTTCAGCACTTCCAAATCGACCCAATGGAACTTGCTGAGCAAAACCGGCACCCATAGCCTGCATTTCCTCCTGAGCCATGCCCATTTTCTCATAAATAGGTGTTTCTATTGGGCCTGGCGCTACGCTTACAGACCTTATTTTTTTATCCTTTAATTCATTGGCCAACACTCTTGACAAGGACCTGAAAGCGGCTTTTGTAGCAGAGTACACAGCAGACCCAGGAAATCCTTTCTGACCTACAATAGACGTGTTTCCGATAATTACTGCACCTTCATTCAAATATGGGAGCGCTTCTTTCACTGTAAAAAATGGTCCTTTTACGTTAGTATTGAAATGATTGTCAAAATGTTCTTCTGTAATATCCGATATCGGCGCGAAAAAGGCAATACCAGCGTTTAGGAATAGAATGTCAATATGTCCATAAGTATCCACGGCTGTTTTTATTACTCTGGCATTTGCAGAAATATCAGCAGCATCAGCAAGAACAGCGGTCACATCCCCACCAATCTCTTTAACGGCTTCATCGAGTGCCTCTTGTCTTCTGCCTGTAATGACTACTTTGGCACCTTCTTTTATAAAAAGTTTGGCACTTGCAAGACCAATACCACTATTTCCACCAGTAATGATGGCTACTTTATTATCTAGTTTTCCCATTTGTTGATTTTTTATTTGAAACGATTGGTTCATATAACGGACAAATGAAACGAACGTTTCAAATAAGTCAAAAAAGATCAAAGTAATCCAACTAAGTATGAATTTGGATGATTTCTTTTTATTCGACGAAAGCAATGAGACTAAAACCCACAAGGTGGGATTAAATATTTTGGAGGATTTGTTCCCTGATTGCGGTTATGGCTTCTTTATCAGTTTCAATAATACCCGTCAGTCTTATTCCTTGAAGACTGGAGAATAGGAATATGGCGAGATGCTTTGCGTTTTTATTGGGAGCAATGTCTTTTTCAATTTGCGCTTGGCAGATTAATTGCTCGAAGACGGCCAGCATGCTATCCTTACTTTCGATGAGGAAATCTCTAACATCACCATCTACAGCACCTAATTCCGGAATGCAGTTCGATATAAAGCATCCTTTGGAAGTGCTTGATTTAATATCTGATTCTATTCCCTTGAAAAGGGAGATTAAGCTTTCTTTTGCAGACTGTTGATCTTTGAGTAGTCCACTGGTAAATTCGTTTTGAACAACCTTGTAATGAACAAGACAAGCCTTGAAAAGACCAAATTTATCACCAAAGCTATTATAGAGACTACTCCTATTTAGGCCGGTACAATCGACAATATCCTGCATAGAAGTGGCATAATATCCTTTTTTCCAGAATAGTTGAGTTGTGCGGTGAATTACCTCCGCTTCATCATATAGTACCGATTTTGGCATAGCCTCTAAGTTATTTGAAATATACGTTCCAAATTACTTTTTTGTTTTATTCGGCTAAGATCAAGCAGATAAGACGCGCCATTTGAACGTGGATAGCAAAGGATTTCCTTGAGATTGATGTCGTTTTTTGAATCACTTTTGAGTTTTTTTACTGATTCAAGCATCGAATAAGAAGCAATCACTGGTCTTGGTACTCCGCGAGTTTGCTTCAAGGTTCTTGAATTTATTACTGGATGTAGTGACCATTAATTATATTTAGGCCAGTCTATCGAAGTGGATAGTCAAACAGCAGTTAAAGAATGCGCCGAAGGGCGTTTACTTCAAGCTAAAACGATAAAACTTCAAGCTATCAGCATGGCAGTAGTCGAAATATTTAAATAGAAAGAACAAGTCCTATGAAAAAAGTAATTATCATTTTGATCGTATTTGGAGTGAGTAGTTTTGTCACGCTGCAGCTCGTAAATGATCCTCTGCCTTCAGGTCAATCAGGTCAATTAGCCGATGATTTGGCAAAAAAAATGCTAGGAGCCTTGAATGTAGCCGCTTATGATACTGCCAAGGTGATATCATGGACTTTCGATAAAGGGGGACATCATTATCGATGGGATAAAGAACTTGATCAAGTCGAGGTGCAGTGGAGCGATTTTATCGTATCGTTTTCAACAAAAACATTGCAGGGAAGTGCAACACAAGGAACGGAAGAACTGACTGAATCAGCATTGGATGTTGCAATTAATCAAGCCTGGGAATTTTTTGCAAATGACAGTTTTTGGCTTGTAGCACCTTACAAAGTGTTTGATCCGGGCACGACTCGGCAGATGGTGCCGATGGAGAATGGCAATGGTTTATTGATTACCTATACATCTGGAGGCGTCACGCCTGGAGACAGCTATTTGTGGATGCTTGATGAAAATTATTTTCCCAAAGGATGGAAAATGTGGACGCAGAAAGTTCCGATCAAAGGAGTCGAATTTGAATGGTCTGGATGGAAACAGTATGGAGGGTTTTGGTTGGCGGAAAAGCATGAATGGTTGATTTCTGTCAATACAAGCAATATAAAAGTGCAATGAGGCGATCAAAAAACATCCTCATTACGGGAACCTCTACCGGTATAGGACTAGAGACGGCTAAGGTTTTTGTGAATCAAGGTTATATCGTCTACGGTAGTGTCCGAAAGCAGCAAGATGCTGACAGCTTGTCAAAGCTTTTAGGTGCAAATTTTCGTCCATTGATATTTGATGTGACCGATCATGAATCCATTGATCGCTGTGCGGCAGAGTTAACAACTGAGCTGAAGGGAGATGGGTTGGCTTGTTTGATGAACAATGCTGGGATTGCTGTTGGAGGTCCGCTGCTGCACTTGCCGATGGAGGAAATGCGATCGCAGTTTGAGGTCAATGTTTTTGGCTTGCTGAAGGTTACCCAAGCTTTTGCGTCTTTGCTGGGGGCACAGGACAATCATCCTGTTGCACCAGGAAAAATTATTAATATCAGCTCCATTGCTGGAAAAGTAGCTATGCCTTTTATAGGCCCTTATGTTGGGTCAAAACACGCAGTAGAAGGTATATCAGCTGCACTTCGAAGAGAGTTGATGCTCTATGGTATCGATGTTATCATCGTGGGACCCGGAGCAATTAAAACGCCCATTTGGAATAAAACTTCCGAAAAAGAAATGGCTCCATATGCCAATACTCCTTTCGCCAAAGCGATGATGAGGTTTCAAAATATTTTCATAAGGGATGCTGTCAAAAATGGTTTTTACCCTGACTATCTGGCAAAAGAGATTTTCAAAATATTTAAAAAAAGAAACCCTAGAATAAGATATTCTTTTGTTCCCCAACCATTTAAGAACTCGTTTATTTCTAGGAATTTTCCACAAAGATTCTTGGACAAATATATTGGGAAGGCTTTAGGGTTAATACAACGAACAAAAGAGTCCAGATAGATAAATTGCTTGAAGCTGGGTATTTGATCAATGTTGATTATTGACAAAAGAGACCTTCTGAATTTCTACTGGCATTTGTTGATGCCAGGTGTTTTCAATATCAGCGGTACTTCATGCCAGATTTACGCGGGTAAAAAGAAGAAATTCTCAAGCGCTGTGGCAACAGCGTAAAAGTGACCTGAGTCCTGTGTGGCCTAATCCTCGAACAGGATTACACCATTGTTGTAACATCCACCGATAACGTATACTTGACGCACTCGCGTTACGCTTGACAAAAGTAAGGTTAAGAAATCTCCTCGCGGTTATATCTCGGTCTCATGGAGACGGCTCTGACTTTCTTTGAATGCCGTTTTGCAGAGGATATCGTGCATTGCTCTATTCGTTTTTTCAATGGTGAACTAAGTTTTTGAAAACCTTTGTGATTAAGCCCATAAGGGTTATCACATTTGGTCGTGTTGATCGAAACGCGTCAACTCGATCCAAGCTTCCGGTATTTACTTTAATATAAAACAGTCCTGAATTTCTTCTTTAGTTCTTTGATATAGGGTAAATAATTGAAAGGGCTTCTGCTTTGCTGGTTCCAGAAAATAATAATGAGGTTCGAGTTTCGAATCATCTCCAGATTTCTCTGATAATTGGCAGATCGACCGTGCAGAGGATAATCAGGTAGAAATACTTGCGTGGGAATATCCATGTCAAGACCGTATTCCTGAGCGAGTTGGTCAGGCCCTTCTTTGCCACCAACAACGAGGACAGAGGGGTTTTCTTTCGCAAGTTCTGCGGTAAGTAGTTTTAGATTTGTGAAATCTCTTGTGCCGATGACGGAAAGTTTGATCAATTTTAGTGGATGCTTCGAGATGCAACGATTTTTTCTAGTTTCTCAACCGATCGGTTACAGGAAAGTTATGCTTTTTATAGGGACATTTTGGGACTAAGGGTGGAGCTCATTGATGATCTTTTTTTGCATGTTTACCTTTCTCAAGGGAGATATATCGTCATCTATCAAAAGGATAATCATGCACCTTCAGTCTATACAACACTCAACTTTCAAATTCAAAATATTGAGGAGGCCGTAGCTCAACTAGCAGCCAAGGGCATTGTGTTTCTCCAATACCCTGAGCCTATAAAGACAGACTCAAAGGGTATTTCGTGGGACGACAAGGGTTCACATATCGCTTGGTTTAAAGACCCAGGAGGTAATATTTTGGCTTTGATTGAAAATTGATAAGTACATGGCTTTAGCATAATCA
>JBLIIJ010000123.1:0-9302 GCA_047635055.1 Cyclobacteriaceae bacterium
AGGTGCGACCGGCTAGGTGCGGGTTATAGGGAGGCAGTGGAGTAGGGTACGAATCGTCGGTGAAGGGGGGCTGCGCGGAAGGAATTCGATAGTATCTAGAGTTAAAGTGATGCTTCTATCTACCCTCACTAGTGTTGCAGGGGTCGTGTCTCACCTACAAGAAGCAGAGAGTGGGTGACGGGAGGTGCGACCGGCAAGGTGCGACCGGCAAGGTGCGACCAGGCAGGAGGATTGAGCACCCCTGAGCAGACAAAGGCTGCAAGTTGGTAATGGAAAAATATGGGTGATAACGCCCTGATATGACGCTATGGCCTCCGAGCTTAATTAATTACGATAGAAATAGCTTATCTGCCGGTGCATTTAAAGTATCAGAAATGCACTGCGTTATGCAGATTAAAAACTCCCACGAGTAGAAGATGGTAGAAAGAATATCAGTTGCTTGGCGGCAGATAAGCGGGATGTTTGGCAGACACTTGGTAGTTAAGTACAGAAGGCCATGCGGTATATCGTCTGTTGCTCTTCCGTTATTTAGCCGTTAACTCTATTGATAAGTCTAAAGTGTCTGAAACAAGAGCCAACTTCAAGATACTAATATCTCCACTATTCTCAATCTTGAGACTCATCTTGGCAAAGTGATTCATTTCTCTAGCATTCCGGTTACAATAGAAACAAATGAAGTAAGAAAGCATCTATTTGAACCCATTCCACTTACCGAGCCATCATAAAATTACCTTCGTTGAAATTAGACTGTTCGGACCGTATCGTTACCTAGTCAAAGTAAGTAATATCCCTGCGGATAGTATCCTGTGCATATTTGTCGACAGAATACGTGGAGATCCAATTTTTCTGTTCATCGTGCTCGTACCGTAGTTCTGCCCAATAGGTTTTATCTCCGTTTCCATTATAATCAATTCTCGACCAAAGCGTTAGATTCCCCAGCGAATCATTTTCTTCGAGGTAGGTGTAGATGTTGAGCGTGTCCCCCGCTTCATTAAGCTGTATTTCTTCGTTTCCTGTCTGGTTGTAATTAAATAGGGTGCGTGTCTTAAATGATCCGTTATTAATGTCATAATTGATTCTTTCTGAAACTCTTTGCTGATCATCATAACTTTTTTCTACTAGGAGCATACCGTTTATTAATTCGCTTATCTCCCTTCCTTCTTTGCTGTATTGATAGGAATATGTGTTTACCTTTTTTGTGAAGTTGTCAATCCATTCTTTTGTTTCCAGATAATTTTTATCGTCATAATAATATCGATAAGCTCGATCCCATTGTTTTTCCACGACCAGCTTACCATTTTCGTATTCATAATCTACATATCGGACATTTACCATTTCATCATTTTCAAAGCCGTAGGTACCTGTTAGCTGCCCCTGCTCATCAAAATTCTGGACATCATTGTATAAAACGAGCATGCCACCATCCCCCTCATAGCTACCTTTCGTACTTACGCGGCTAACTTTTCCCTTCAAACCCAATTGCTGCAACGAACTTTCAACTTCTCGGATCTTGCGTTGGTGATTGGCAGGTTCTGTTTTGCTTTGCATCAACTTATTGCCTGCCTTTTCAACTTCTTCGGCACTGGTCTCCTTATCCCCGATCTTTTCTATGGAAGTACATGCTAACAAGCTGAATAACAGGGCTAGATTTACATACTTCATAATTAAAAACGGGTGTAGGTTCGAACACGAATCGGTAATATAGCGATTGATGATGTAATTCAATTTCTCATCTTGGGAGCTACTGCAATTGTCTCCTTAAAATGGTTCTCTCTAACGTCTCCGCTATAAGTAGTTGCGTGGTAAATTTTAATGCCCAACCAAACTGCACTTAGCCACACGAAATTTTAAAAATAGATACCTTATGGCGGACTCACTAAATAACCACCAACATTTCTGCTTCTATAAATGCCCAATGCTGATATAGACGATGTTATGCTCAGTTTTTCAATTTCCCAATTCTTTGTCCTTGCTGAACTGACATAGAGCTTAGTTTATTTTTTTCAAAAATAAGCAGTACGGTAGATCCCCCATAGGCAAAATGACCGAGCTTTTGTCCTTTGTTTATAGGGATCGGGTTTGAATTATTGACTTCTTGGTATTCTTCTTCAAAGACTACTGAACCTATAGTCTGTAATCCGATTGGAATCATTGCAACGTAACCATAGGTTTCTGTTTTGATAATGAAATACCCATGCCTGAAATTCTCAAAGACACTGTAGTCCTTGTTATACGCGACATTTCCATTATTTATAATATCTAACATGTCAGGCATACCAAATAATCTATCTCCAACATCTTCATTTGATTCAACAATACTTCCAGATATTGGTGCGTGGTAATGATGATAGTTATCAGGCATTAAAAATACAGCCAAGGCAGAGCCACCTACAAATTTCTTAGCATATTCTGAATCATTCAATAAAGTCTTTAGGCTCATGGTCATTCTGCCCTTAGTAGGTATCTCAAAATTCAATTCCAATTCATTTACAATCATGTTTATAACACCATCAGCAGGTGAAACAAGAACTGAATTGTCAGTAACATCGTCAATAGGTCTAGCTCCCGGTTTCAAGTCTCTTATAAAGAATTCATTAAAAGACTTGAAGCCTTCGGATGGCAAAACAAAGTCTTCATTACCAAGTGAATTATCAATAAGCCATTCTTCTATTATTTTCGTGGACTCTGGACTGTCCATGAACTTTCCACGTTCTTCAACAAATGAGTTAGTCCAACTAAGTCCTGGCTCTTCGAGAATAAATTTCATTCCGTTTAGGTTCTTATAGTACAGAAAGGTGAATTTTAAGATTCTGTCTAAACCATTGTGAGTATTCGGTAAAAAGTAAAACCATTCATTAAGAAATTCACCTAAATCATCAATGTCCTTGTCCTGCCATGGATTTTCAGACCCATCTGGCAAATCATGGACATTTTCAAGCATTAAATCCAGGGTGTTTTTAAACTCTTTGTTACTATCGTAAAGGGTTTTCAATTGTTTCACGGGTGGACTGTCAGTTTGAGCAAATGCACTTATTCCGAAAGTGGTTATAGAGATAAAACAAAAAAGCATTGTGAATTTCATATGTCGGGTTTTATTAATTGAGCGTAACGTTTAGTATAAAATGCGTTTTAATGCATTTTATACCGTGTTATCACCTATTTTAATCCTTTTGTCCAAAGTGGTGCACCATCTTCCCATTTATTATGAGTTAGTCTGATTTTTTTACCTGAACTGATGTGAATGGCAAAGATTTCTCCATACATCTGAGGCCCAAAAATTACAGGTTGTACCAGTGGTTCTTCGTCATTAATACCTCCTTCTTCAGAAGTGTAAATGATCCAATCACCATCAGGAGAAAAATGAGGATGGGCATCCTGACCACTATCAACTGTCATTCTCTTTGCATCGCTCCAGGTTCCATCAACATTTAAAACAGTAAGGAAGATATCCATTGTTTTTACTTTGCCTTCTATGTCAGTTCCTAGTCGATCTGAGCAGAAAGCGATCTTATCCCCCTGAGGAGAGATTATTGGAAAATTGTCTCTGTGCTCATCTGAGGTCAGGTTTTTAACCTTGTCTCCTTCTTGTAAGTAAATGTCGAAAAAACCACTTCTACCACTTCTAAAAACGATTTTTGATTTATCAGATGTTATGTCGCCAAAGCCATCATTGAAAGCGGATGACGAAAGTCTGGTAGTCTTTGATGAGTTTAGATTTAGAGTGAAGACATCTCCCTGATTCAATGGTCCTCCTCTGAAATTACCCACAGAATAAAGGAGTTCGCCTCCTGACGGATTAAATTTAGTATCAATAACCATCCCATTTAAAGGATTATAATTTGATGGCTTGACGAAAGAATAAATTGGGTCTAGTTCATTCGTTTTATAATTCACCTCATAGAATTGAATTGGGATCCGGATCAGTTGAGGTAGTATGGCGATCAGAAATAGTGTGCTCACAAAATTTAAGATTAAAATAGTTCTTAATTGTTCGGCTAGCATTTGAGTTCTCTTATAATGAACAAAACCAATGCAAAGAGCTAAGAATACGGCTACTAATCCAAGATACACTCGCATTGTATTGATTGGTGCAAGTTGATCGATAAAGAAATAGTACAATACGAATACCAGTAAAGCAATAATTAGAACCGAAATGAAATTGAAAAGAAGGAATGCCCTGATTTTTTCTTTAGCTACTTTAAGGTTTCGATTGCCTAACCCAATAAAGAGGATATATAAAAGTACTATAGTTAGTAGGCTGTAAGCCCACGGAGTCAGTGCGTCTGCCACCCCTCTTATATCGGTGTTATCAAAAATTAGCGTACTATTATTAGGATTTGGAGGAGCGGCAAATGCTCTCCGAACAGCATACATATCGACTATTTTTGGTTTCAAATCTTTGGAATATGGGGATCCTTTAACTAACAAATCGCCATCAAAGCCACCTAAATTATAAGCCAATTCCAAAGGAGGTTCTCCACCATAAAAAGTAATCAATCCATTTTGTTGAACTTTTGCCCCTAAGAAATTGGTGATTGAGTTAAATAACGAATCCACTTGCTTCGTCATGAGGTTCAAACTCATTAGCCGAAACTTCCTATTTTCGAATGTGGTGAAGACTAAGGTGGAATCATTCAAAGGAGTCGGTGAAATAGCATTGATGTCATCAGGAGTTATAGCTTCCTGATCCCCGCCATCGAGATTCATCGAATAGATTCGATACGAATTTCTCGGCCCACTGTAAAAATAGATTTTCTTCCCATCCTTTGAATAGGTGGGGCTGCCATCCCAATGATCATTTTTAGTGAGTCTTTTTAGATTCTCCCCATCTATAGTCATACTAAAGATATCGCCTGTTCGACTCATGGCAAATACAAAATTTGGGTGGGCTTGGATCTGATGATTGCGATCGCTAGAAAAAGCGATTTGCGATCCATCAGGCGAAAAGGAAGGTCTGAAATCACCTCCTTGGTCATGAGTGAGATTTATTGCAGCGTCAAGATTTAGTGTATCACTAGGCTGAAAGGGGAGCCGGTAAATATCTGATTGCCCTTCATGTGTTGAAGTAAATACAATCCAATTATTGTCGGGAGATATTACGGCCTGATCCTGCATTGAGGATTCATGGTTAATTAATAGGCGTGCTTCCCCTTTTTCTTCTAGAGACTTGATTAAAATCTTTGGGTTGCCAAATCGCTCAGAAGTAAATACAATCCACTTCCCATCTGGGCTGATTACCGGGTTATATTCTAAAGCTTCGTTGGTAGTTACCTGATCAACTTCCTCTGTTTGGCTGTTAGCAATCCAAATATCCCAACCCTGTGGTCTATACGAAGAAAAGAATATGCGTTCATTCCCAGTTTGACTAAAAGCCAATGTCGTTGTAAGTATAATTAATAGTAAAAAAATATTGAGCTTCTTCATGGTAGGTATTGGTGATAGCGCCTGTTTAGATTGCGTTTTAATGCAGTTTAGATTTTGTGTGCGTCCAGCATGGGCGTTGTATCGAAAGATATAAAGAGATACTAGAGGGTGCAAGTCCCTTGTAGGCAAGTTAGTATTAGCCTACTAGCAAGTGATAAGGTTGTTAATCGTGAGGTTAGAACTGAAGGAAGTCAAACGTCAAAGGATGGAACTGACGAATAGAAATGACATATTGAGGCTAGTGAGAATGAGTAAGCAAGCACATCTTTGCACAACTCTAGACCAATAAATTTTCATTAGTAGATGTCGCAGGGTTCAGCCGCCATTACCTGGGGAGCTCTCCCAAGTTGATGAAGGACTGAACGTTGAGTAGACTGAAATTCGATAAGGAGGTTAATTCGCCAGTTGGCGGGTACTAGCCTTATCTTAAAGTAAAGAAAGGTCAAGATTGGTGTAAAGAGCAATCTTGATATGCTCAACGAACCGCTAAGTACGAGAACCGTACGCTTGGTGGTGTGAGAGGCGTACCGTGGGCTTATGGCTCACGGCCGTCTACTCGATTAGAGCTCGTTTCTTATTTCTTCCTATAATTTTCAATCTAAACCATTTCATAGCATACACCAAGATGGCTATCCAAGAAATTGAAGTTAAGACTCCTTTTAAAACAGTAAATGTACTTGATAAGATCACGATCGTTTCAGAGATCTCAATTGATTTTGTAATCATTAAAATGATACATATGTTTTCTGAATAATCAAATATCATAGCCAAAAATGGAATAATCAAGAATGGCGATGTGATTTTACTTTTTGATCCGGTTATTTTAATAAGCCGAAATAATAGACTGCTCAAGAACAGAGCCAGTAGAAAAGGGTAAAGTAGATCTAAGAAAGTTAATTGTGGGAAAAGGTAAAGATCAATAGTTTGATCATTCAAGTTGCTCACAATTGAGGTTGCTTCAGAAACCGAATACCCAAAAGTTTGTAGGTCAAATGCTTTAGTCCCAATTTGATTATTGATCACCGGAAAAGTATAGATCATCATCATCAGCAAGACAAGGTGACTTGCAACAAATGTGATACATAATTTCTTTACTGAGGAAGTCTTAAGAAGCAATGAATTTAAAATTGACATAATTATTGTTTTGATTAGAAAACAAAGGTTGCCAATTCATGAGGCGATTCCATTAACAAATGATAAGCGTTAAGATTGCGTTCTTAATCTACTTAAAGAGATAGTAGTTATCCCTAAATATGAAGCAATGTCAGAATGCGGTACGAGGTTTTCGATATTCGGGTAATTCTTTCTTAATTGAAGTAATCGATCTTTTCCTTTAAGTGAAGCTAAAGCTATTTCTTTATGGACCTTGGCCATAAGTTCTATTCTTAAGACAGAATTTCCAAAATCTCGAATTTCTAGATCTTCAATCATTAATTTTTCAAACTCTGAAGCATTAATAGCTGCGATCTTAACATCTGTTAATGCTTGTATATTAATTACTGATTTACCGTCTTGATTTCTAGTACTACTTGGTGATATTATCGAATTAGACATGAAAAAAGAAATCGTCACATTTTCTCCCTCGGGTGTGTTTAGAAAACTTTTGCAGATTCCCTCAATCATAAAATACTCCAGATTATTCCTTTGTCCCACTGTAGTTATTGGCTCTCCTTTTTTAACAGTAATGTATTCGATTAAATCCTCTACTTTCCCAACTGATTTACTTGAAACAGGCGAAACAGAATGCATAATAGGGCTAATCTTGTCGTGCATTTTTTAATTTATAATGAACTCTAAACGCCAAGCTATCGGCTTGTATGCTCCGAACTTGGCTAAAAGCACTAAACTAGTGAAATATGCCGAGGCTCACAACGGTTCAAAGGGGCACTGCGTCTCCAAAATTATATCTCCTGCGAGATGGGCTAAGTAGAATGCACTGTATTTTCCCAGCGGCAGATTCACGGTCTAGTTCCGCTGAAACCAGCGGGCCGCCAAGGCATATAACTGATAGCGTCTGTTGTGCTCCGCTTATACTATTCCTGTGAGTTGTGAGAAGATCAACCAAAGACTTAAAAGGCAACAAAATAGGAAGAATGAGAATGTTAGGTTGTTGAAACATCCAATTCTTATATTTTCCCCTATGAGATATTTATCTAGCAGAAAGTATCGATTTGTATCAAAGTTCTTAGTATCCAAGCCACTAATTTGTTTAGTTGTCTTGTCATCTCGGTCGTAGGTTATGGTACGGAAAGGTCCAGCGTCATTTGAAAAAGTCCCTTCATTAACAGAAGCTATTCGTTTCATCGTCGATTTGAAAAGTCCACCGAAGTAATGAATGATTAGTCCGTCGTAAATTCAGTGGACATGACCATAATTGACCGTACCCAAATGAAAGGAATGTTAGCATGGAGTACAGAATGAAAATAATCACCGCGAAGTTGGGTGGTGCTTCAAAAACGAGCTTAAGAAAAATATTATCTATGGCAGTCAACAATCCACTGTAAGGATTAGAGGTAGCCATATCAATAGTTGCAATGATATAGCTACCTCTAATTTCAAATCACAGAATAAGCAGTTGAATAGATAGGAAAAAGAGTATGCTTATCCCATCTATCCCTACAATCTGTTTATATATAGACTTTTTCACCACAGGTTGGCTGTCGATATTTTCAATCTTCTACTACTACTATCCGGTTAGCCTTCTTCAGACTCCTCTCAGATTCACCGGTAATAGCTTCTGTAACATTCACGATGTGATCCCCCACTTTCTCAAGTGATTGAAAAAGATCTTTGTAGAGAGCTCCCATTTTAATATCATACTTTTTGCTTTCCATTTGTTCCAGAAGCTCTGTTCGTAAATTGTTTCTTGTGGCGTCAATTTCCTGCTCTGCTAATAGTGCCTTATCAATACTAACAGAGCTGTACTTCTGAGCCAGGTTTTCATTCATGATTGTGATTGCGTCCTCTACGAGTGTTAGCATCTTTTCCAGATTGGCTCTTTGCTTTTTAGAGAAAGTCGTATCGTCTTTTTTCCTTACCTCAATGTCTTTTGACATTTGGAAAAACACGTCACCTACTCTTTCTAAATCATTGGTAATACTCAGGATGCTCACCAACCTTGTCGAAGTTTTGGAGCTGAGGCTACCGTCAGCCACTTTACTGAGATAGTTTGATATTTCCACTTCGAGTTGATCCGTGATCTCCTCGTACTTTCTCATTTGTTTGAGAAGCTTCTTGATTTTCTTAGGCTTGGTTTGATCAAGAAGTTCACGGAATAATTTCACCATTGTATTTATGGTACTCCCGAAATGGGCCGTTTCTTTTTGAGCTTCTTCCAAGGATAGCTCAGCAGTACTCATAAGCCCCGTACCTATGTATTTAAGATTGAACTCTTCATCATCACCTTTCGATTTGATAGCAGAGATGACGACTTTACCGATGAATGGAACAAACCAGATAAGTAAAAAAGCGTTCGCAATATTGAACGAAGTGTGAAATATCGCTAATCCAAAAGGAACGGCTGTAGGGTCGGCCATTGGCCCAAGACTTCCGTTGCTCACCATATATGAATCAATCATGCCCAACACTGGATTCATCAATAGAATGATCCAAACCACACCAAAAATATTGAAGATGAAGTGAGCAAAAGCAGCTCTTTTAGCGTGAACATTTCCAACAATTGCTGCAAGGTTAGCAGTAATCGTAGTCCCAATGTTTTCTCCTAATACCATGGCAGCTGCAAGTTCAAATGGAATCCATCCATTATTTGCCATTACCAGAGTCAACGCCATGGCCGCACTTGAGGATTGGACCACCACAGTCAATATAGTTCCAATTAGAACAAAAAGAAGGATTGACAGGAACCCCATGTCAATGTA
>JBLIIJ010000124.1:0-9125 GCA_047635055.1 Cyclobacteriaceae bacterium
TTAAAGAATGGCGCAGGTATAAGGAAGACTACATTAGCCGGTTGAGTGATTTGTTGCATGAGGTTTTTAATTCGGAAATACCATTCGAGCAAACACAAGACCTCAAAAGATGTGGTTATTGCACTTACAAGGAGATATGCAATAAATAAAAAAGCGAGTCATGTAAGTAAACATACTTATAGGACTCGCTCAATAATACCTTGCTAAAAAATGATTGTCCTTAATAGATGATATCAAGAACGGTGCTTTTTCCTATACTTTTTTTAACCCACATTATTCACAATATAATATGTGAATTTGGTGCAAATAATTGATTATCAATGTTTTATGTCGGTGATTTTTTTAAGTAAAGTAACCCAAATTTAGGCTACCCACTTTGATGAAATCTAAACCCATTGCTCTTCAATCAGTGAGTTATATTTCTCAATAATTATCCGGTGCAAAGTCATGAGACTAGTCTATGGCTCCCAATTTTATCGGCTTATGCGAAAGCCTTTTTCTCTAAAAAGTAAGAAGTAAGCAATAGTACGAGAGCAACAAAAGCTGCACCCGCTTCACCATCACCAGCGCTTAAATGAGCCCCGGCTGCTAGCAGGAAGTTGAAGAAAAAGCCTGCATAAGCCCATTCTTTTAGCGTGCTGTGGAATCTAGTCAAAAGCGTAATTACTCCGGCTATTTTGGCTATTGCCAAGGGCACGACAATGAAAGGTGCGAATCCCAAGGTTGAAAATAAACCTTTGACCATTTCAGTTTGTAACAAGTACATACCGATGGCCGAATACAACAACATGGCGGAAAGCAATCCTGTCACCACGTAAAAAGCAATTTTAATTTTTTTCATATTTCAAAAGTTATAAGAACTTAAAAATACGTGTACAGACATTAAATGTCTGTACAATTTATTTGTTTTATTGTTAATGTCTCCAGAAAGACTTCTTAATCGATCCAGCCTTTTCTCAATTTTTTAGCAGATTTTGCGACCTCTTTTTCGCCAACCCATGATAAGGCAATCGTTGGGTTTTGCTTTGCAGTAAAACTTGATTCAATCTCATCGCCCATTTGTTCGAAAATGATCGTGTAGGTTTTTCCAATTTCAAGACCTTCCATAATATTGTTGTAGTCGTTTGCGGAGCTGAGTGTTATTTGATTTATCGCCAATATTTTATCACCAAGAGTGACGCCTGCGTCATATAATGGGCTATTGTAGAATGGATAAGCGTTTACTATACCTTCTTTATCGAGTTGACTAGAGCCATTGTAAACTTTTGAAGGACTAGCAATTGCATAACTGATTCCCATTTTTTCAAAAAGATTTTCAAAATCAGGTAATTCAGAAGATAGAATATGTTCGTTAAAGAAACTATTGGCAAATGGCTCATTTGTGTATTCAATCAGCGTTTTTCTTAGCGCCTCTATGGTGTAGGGTTTCTCCGTTTTTCCATACTTTCCCCAAACAAGTTGCATATATCCATCAAGAGTTTTCTTGTGTTCGGTTCTCAGCAAAAGATCAAGACCCATACCTAAAACTTCTCCGTAGGAATAATAGCTAACGAAGGTGTTGCTATAGTTCGTCTCATCATTAGCAACTCCTGCATCAGTAAATGTTGCATTTTGACTCATTTGGATAGGGTTTCTAATGCTTCTACCTGGGGAGTTCGTTACATAGTTTAAGGTCCGAGTAAAATTTTTGATGAATTCTTCTTTTGATTGTATACCAGCTCTTGTCAACGTTATATCATCATAATAGCTAGTGAAACCTTCACCAAACCAAAGCTCACCACTCACATTGCCTTGGTCAAATTTGAATGGTTCGAGTGTCAGCGGTCTAATTCTCTCAATATTCCATGCATGGAAAAACTCATGTGCGATGGTGCCGAGTAATCGTTGACTGTTTTCCTTTAGGTTTCCTGAGGAGGTACAAATGGTAGAGTTCCGATGCTCCATACCATCGCCATGCACCCAAGGGTTGTAAGCGCATAAAAACGTATATCTACCAAAATCGAAAGTAGGAAGCTCGCCAAATATGTCTCGTTCTTCGATGACTATTTTCTTTACGTCTACGACAAAATCGTCAAATTCAGCTTGCGTGCCTTCGTGCATCATAGCAACTTCAATCGTTTGCCCATCGACTTGCCATGATGTAAAATCCATCTCACCAGCCATGATCGGGCTATCCATGAAGTAATACCAACTAGGTGCTCGATAGGTGTTTTTTGAAATGTTTTCAAGTTGGGTGGCGACTTTCCAGTGAGGCTTTTCGCTCAAGTCAATTTCCACGTTGATTGGTAATTCCTTTAAATCTTGCGTGAATACAAATGATGCGGGCATATTCAAATGCAACCTTTTATTATCAATTCCTGCATAGGTGCCATCCGCATAATTTCCGAAAAGCGTGTAAACGAATTTTAGGTAGCCATTTTTAGGAGCAACTTTCCATGACAATGGTGTTTTTCTTACTAAGGCTATTTTCTTTCCGTTTTGGTCAAAAGCTCTTTCAGCATAGACATTCTTGCCGAAGTTATGCACAGCGTAACGCCCAGGAGAAGTATTGGCTATTTCCAGTAACAAAGAATCCTTGGAGACATCAGTATACTCAATAGTAATTTCAAGCTCATGGTGAACGATATTCTTGAGGTCAAGTGAATATTTTATCGTTTGTGCTTGCAGGGCTATTGAGCAAATACAGAAGAATGCTATGCTTAATGTTCTGATCATGTTTCGGTTTTTTAATTAGGATTCGAAGTTGGAAAAAAAGGAATGTTATACAAAGGTCGTCTAGATTATATTTCGCGAAGAAGTTGCTTTTTTTCGTAACATCGTTTTTCTCCACTAGTTTCACGATCAGAGAGTTTGTGCTGTCGATAAAATATTTGTCCAAGGTCCATTTCAACTATCAACAAAGAATCGAGAAATAAAAAATGAAAAGTCTGACAATTATATCCCTTTCAATAATGCTCTTAGCTTATTGCACGCCAAAAAAAGAGCAGCCTATTGAAATGACCAATAAAACGAGTCAATTCACTCCAGAAAATTGGGTGGAATCAAGAGTTTTGGGATCTACAGAGCGCTTAAAGGCGACAACTGGCGGCTTGAAAATAATGGCTTCCATAGAGGCGCATGGCGGTCTTACACGATGGTTCAATAATGGGCCGATTTCCTTTCATTTCGATTATCAACCTTTGGATGGTGGCACAAGACGCAACACTTACCAGACAGTAAATAAATGGTCATCGACAGCTACGCATGAATTGTATGAGGATAGAAATACGCGATTTGGGTGGGATGGTCAAAATGCTTGGCAATATCCAGATACCGCAATAGTTGCTATGAATCCACGCTTTTGGTCTTTAACACCTTATTATTTTCTTGGATTACCATTTGTCTTGGCTGATAATGGCGTCATTCTTACAGATATCGAAGATGTAACATTTGAAGGAAAAGAATACGACTTGGTAAAGGTGACCTATGAAAGTGGGACCGGGGATGCTTCGGGGGATTTTTACGTCATCTATATTGATAAGGAAACAAATTTGATGGCTGGTTTGAGGTATATCGTGAGCTATCCTGCTTTTTTCCCGAATGGGGGACATAGTTCTGAGAAATTCATGAAAGTATTGGGTTTAAAAGCAGTAGATGGTATAAAGTTATCTACTGGCTACCATACACATTGGTGGAAAAATGAATCTGTAGCAGCGCACATTACGGACATTGATGTATCCGAAATAAGTTTTAACAATGATTTGTCAAAAGACTTTTTCAAGATGCCAGCAGGGGCAAAAGTTCAGGAAGGTTATTAGTTATCGTTTATTTTAGAAGTGTTGCACGGCTTATGCTAGCTTTGCGGCATGAATTATTTGTCAGTGGAGGGATTAGCGAAAAGCTATGACGAACGCCAACTTTTTGAGAACCTTACATTTGGACTGGAACAAGGTCAAAAAGCGGCGCTAGTTGGTGTGAATGGTTGTGGGAAATCAACATTATTGAAAATTATCGCCAATTTGGAAACTCCAGATCGCGGAGCTGTTTCCTTCCGAAAAGGGATTAAGTTTTCCTTTTTACCACAAAACCCTCATTTCGTAGATGAAGACCGAATAGTTCAAGCTGTTTTTGGGGAAGACGTAGAAGAGCTCAACGTGATCCGTGATTATGAGATCGCCCTGCAAATGGCGGCTGAAGACCCTGAAAATGCACCCGATATTTCCGTGTTGATCGAAAAAATGGATCAACTCAATGCGTGGGATTATGAAAGTCAAGTAAAGCAGGTTCTTGGACAGCTTGGTATTCATAACCTTGAACAGAAAATGGGGGACCTTTCAGGAGGTCAACGGAAAAGAGTGGCGATGGCCAGAGCACTCTTGGTTAATCCTGACTTTTTGATCATGGATGAGCCAACCAACCACTTGGATTTGGAGATCATCGAGTGGCTAGAGAACTATTTAGCAACGGCCAATCTGACACTTTTGATGGTGACTCACGATAGGTATTTCTTAGATAAAGTCACGAATGAGATTATTGAGATGGATCAAGGGCAGCTTTTTAGATACAAAGGCAACTATCAATATTTTCTTGAAAAGAAAGATGAGCGCGAAGCGCAAGATGCATCCACAGTAGGGAAGGCTAAAAATTTATTAAGAAAAGAGCTGGATTGGATGAGGCGACAGCCTAAGGCTCGTGGTACAAAATCAAAATCTAGAATTGAGGCTTTTTACGAAACAAAGGATAAAGCTTCGAAAAGTGTGAGTAAGGATAGCTTGGAAGTAAACCTTAA
Source organism: Cyclobacteriaceae bacterium (assembly GCA_047635055.1). Lineage (GTDB taxonomy): Bacteria > Bacteroidota > Bacteroidia > Cytophagales > Cyclobacteriaceae > JAVJRN01. The sequence goes on from JBLIIJ010000124.1 coordinate 4,769, forward strand.
GGGAGAGCGCCAAGGTAAAAAAATTCTGGAGCTACAGGATATTTCCAAGAGATTTGACGATCTCGTGATTTTGGACAAATTCAATCACGTGTTCCAGCGGAAAGAGCGTGTAGGAATCGTCGGGCCAAATGGCGTGGGTAAGTCGACTTTCCTTAATATCCTTATGGGCAACATTAAGCCAGATAGTGGGGAAATGGAACTCGGACAAACCACAAAGTTTGGGTATTATACGCAAGAGGAGCAAGTTTTTAAGCCAGATATGCGTGTGCTTGATGTGGTAAAAGAAGTCGCTGATGTAATTAAGCTGGCCAATGGCTCTGAGATAACTGCCTCACAGCTGTTGAATCAGTTTCTCTTTCCACCAAAAATGCAATTTAATGTTGTAGGCAAACTGAGTGGGGGAGAGCGACGAAGGTTGCAGTTATTGCGTGTACTTATGTTGAATCCGAATTTCTTGATTCTGGATGAGCCAACCAATGATCTTGACCTTCTGACATTGAATGTGTTAGAGGACTACCTGGACACATTTGAAGGTTGCTTGATGATTGTGAGCCATGATAGATATTTTATGGATCGACTGAGTGATCATTTATTCGTGTTTCAAGGAGATGGTAAGATTAAAGATTTCCCGGGTAACTATACGGATTTAAGAGAATCAGATTTGATGCCGTCCTCTGGAGGAGGTCTTTCGGGAAATACAGAGCGAAAGACTAAAAAGACAGACGAAAAATCAGCATCAACGAAAGTGGCAGAACCAGTTAAAAAACTGACTTATAATGAGCAGCGAGAGTTCACTTCATTGGAGGACGAAATCGCTAAACTCGAAACTAAGAAATCAGAAATTGAAAAGGCTTTGACTTCAGAGACAGAATACGCCAAGCTACAAGAATTTGCCTCTGAAATTAATAAAGTCAATAAAGACTTAGAGTCGAAAGAAATGCGTTGGTTGGAATTGAGTGAACGGGCTTAAGAATATTAAATTTTAGAATTTATTTTAAGCTAGAAAAAACATATATTTGAATCTAAATTTCTAATCAAAATCATGAAAAAAAGAATCTTAAAAATCACTTCTCTTTTTTTAGTCATTGTGCTAATGTCATCTAATGCTGCATTTGCCCTTTCAACCAACAGCATAGAGATCGAAGAAAGAGATCTTGTTTTGAACATCAATAATTTCGAAGAGGATTTTCTAGAACTTAATGAACTCGAATCAATTATTCTCGCTCAGGGAACTTATGATCTATCAGAACTAAAAAAGGTTATTGATAAGGATCTTATTGATACTATGTCTTCTATCAACAGTATGAAATCCACTCAAGGTTTTGATTTCAGTAATTTCGATATAGTTTCAGGTTTATGGGGTTTCTTATGTTGTCCTATTGGTTTTTTTGTGGTAGCTGTTAATAAAGATAAATCTAAAGACGAGAAAATATCGTTTTGGTTAGGTGTCGCGGTAACTACTGTTATTTCTGCGGCTACTAGTCCAGTATACATAGGAAGTTTTTAGTTAATAAATAATTATTGTAGATAATGGGCTTAATAAGCCCATTTTTTATGTTCAGAATATTCTTTTTCATATTCTTTTTTGGTTTGACTTTCTATTTGAATGGACAAAGTAATAGTCTTAGTTCAAGGGTTGAGGCTGAGTATACCATAAAAGAAGTAAGTTCAACAGGTCAAAAAAACCTTATAATCGGTAAGGTTTTTTATGACATTAACCGCGCGAAGATTGTCTATAAACAATATTTTCCCTCTGAACAGATTTTAGTATTTCAAGATTCAGTAATTTTTCAACTGACTAAGGATAGTACCCATCAAAGAGCGGCGTTACCAGGCATAATTAATTTTTCTATTTACCATTTAATTTTAACTCAATCAATCTCAGATTTTGGGCTGGATAAACTAGGTTATGACGTTGTAGATGTAAAGGAAGTAGGTGAAAATGTGGTTTCAAAATGGATGTATAAGGATATTCGAGGTTATATTTTAGTATCGCAAAAAGGTTTACAAGTTGATGGTGTTCATTTTTATGACGAGGAGGGTAAGCTTGTGTTCAATCAATATTTTAAGGACTATGATCTAATAGGTAGGCATGAGTTTCCTTTAGCTATTTATGAATCAAATCATGGAAGATCGGAAACCATAAAAAAAATTACTACCTATAAAAATATAAAGATTGATGATTTCAGTGATGAAGATAATTATTACAATATTGATATCGATATCGACCCTAACATCTTATGGTCAAATCAGAAATAGTAATTTTAAATCAATCCTTCTAAAAGAGCAGAACACTAAAAAGAAGGATTTATGGAAGCACTTTAAAAAATCTGAAACAGAAATCGATATGGCTATCTCTACTTTATATGTCTTTTACAAAGGATCGATCAGTTCACAAGATGGTAGTACATGTTCATTCACTCCATCTTGCTCTACTTATGCTGTAGAGGCTGTTGAGAAACATGGAGTTTTAAAAGGTACAATGATGTTTTTTGACAGATACACACGTTGTAATTCATTAAGTCCCTCAAAATACAAGTTTAGTAAGACAAAGCAGAGATTGATTGATGATGTTGGGACCTTTTAAGTTTTTCATAATTATTTTTTTGTTTTGGCAAATTAATAGTCTGAAAGCACAGAATCTTTACGATTATTCTAATAGCATCAAGTATGCTGATTTTTTATTCAAATCCAGCAGGTTCAATGAAGCCACGGAGGAGTATAATCGGATACTATTCATGAATCAACTTGATACAAGTTCTTGGTTAAAATTGGTCAAGAGCTATCAGAAACAAGGAAAACATAAAAATGCATTGGAAATCTATAAAGTGGCAGCACTCAACATAGGAATTAATCCAAAACTTAATTCATTGAAAGTGTACAGTTTGTTGAAATTATCAAACTTTAAAACAGTCAGAGATAGCTTGTCCAATAGAAACAGAACACTAAAGGAAGAATTCTATTATAGCATGTCTTACGCGCTGGCTAGTGACTGGGATATGATCAATACTAACGAATTTAATTTCAGTGACCAGTCGCCTATTCGCGAAGTGCTTATGTTGGCCAAGGAGTATAGCTTTGAAAAAAAGAAAACACCGTTTGTTGCTGGATTATTATCGGCAGCTGTACCAGGTACAGGAAAGATATACACGCGTCGTTGGAAAGATGCGCTTTTTTCATTTTTATTGACTTCAGCAACGGGTTGGCAAGCGTACCGAATAATTTCTAAGGGAAATATCAAAAGCTTTGAAGGTGTCTTTTTTACTGGTTTGGCCTTTGGATTTTATACAGGAAACGTTTACGGGTCAATAAAGTCAGCTGTTAGCTATAATCAAGAGATACTAAATGAATACAATCAAAGAGCTAATTATATATTGGATACTCATTTTAAATAGTTTCAATGCTCTAAGTCAAAACTTAGAAGAGACTTTAATATTTGCTGAGAAATTGCTGGTAGAAGGTCGATTTGAACAAGCGGCTAAATCTTTTAAGCGAGTTTTGTTTTTTGATGATGAACACCTGTATGACCATAGATCGATACACGGTTTAGCTCTCTCAACTTACGAAATACAAGATTATACCACTTCTTCAAAGTACTTTCAGAATGCCTTTCGAAATACTAGAAACGTTGAAGATTTTTACTATCATGTTTTCTCTTTATTAGCCTTGGAAAAGTATCAATTGGCCAAAAGGTCGATGCTTACGCTGAATGATACTACAGAGTCATTGAAGATTTCAAAAAATGTATTACTAGGCGTGATAAATTTTTATTTGGATAATTTTGAAATTGCCGAAAAACACTTTCAGGAAGTAAATGCAATAGTTGATGATGACGGAATTTTTCTTCAAAACATCTTGAAATCTAACGCTAAAGCTCAGAGAAAAAAACCAATAACAGCGCTTTTATTAAGCGCATTTTTACCAGGAGCTGGGCAGTTTTATAGTAAACACCATAAAGAAGGTGTCAATTCATTACTACTTATGTCAGCAGTATTTTATATTTATTATTATTCAATTACTACTTATGGAGTCTTTGATGCAGTTCTAACTATACTGCCTTGGTTTCAACGATATTATGTAGGTGGACTGAATATGTCAGCTAATTTGGTTAAAGATTATAAAGACGAGAGAAAAACAGTACTATACAATGATTTAGTAAATTACTATTATCCACTACTCGAGTAGCATTCAGGAAAGTTACATTAGACAACTATGAGCGAAGCTCATTAGGTAGGAATAAACACAATCTGCTTCGTTTCAAAGAATTCTTCTTTGAAGTATTTGCTAATATCAGTGACTTGGTGAGGTCTTCTTATTTCGTTTAATTCGGCCTTTAAGTTGCCTCCTTTCAGGAAGA
>JBLIIJ010000125.1:0-9124 GCA_047635055.1 Cyclobacteriaceae bacterium
TGGTGCTTTTTTGTTTTAGTATTTCGGCTCTGGGGTTTGAGGCGGTGCGACGTTTCGCTTCGAATCCTTCCGAGTGCACTAATAAAGCCTTTCAATTAATTTTGGGAGGCTTTTTTGATGAAATGCCGTTGACACTTGTTTTTCTCTATTTAATTGAGAAGAAACAGATTAATAGGGAGGATCTCACATTTACAGGCTCTTAGTAATTACGTTCAAACATTATATATTTCATAGCTCTTAGTCAACTTTTCAATTTTTTTAACCTCTTCATCCGTAAGGTCATTTCTCCATTCGTTTCTCACCTCAATTTTTTTATCGCTTCCCAGCCTCATGGCAAAGTTGCCCATGATGTGCTGTTTTCGGTCTCTAAAATTGAGGGAATAGCTATCTTTGTCTAAGCCGAAAAAAGTCATCAGATCTCTCATTTTTTGATCAGTATTTTCGCAGAGATCTTCATACCGCAGTTTGAAATACTTAATTTTTCTTTTCTCAAGTACCGCTTCATTTTGTTTCATTTCATTTACCCAGAGTTTACTAGCCTTGGTTACTGAGTATTTGTTGTATTTAATTGCGGAATTAATCTGTGCCCTGGGGTCTCTTGTGAGCCAGACCACATGAAGGTCTAGTTTTTCGATAAGAGATAGAAATAACACGTGACTTATCGTTTTCGAAGAGTCAAGAAATACTTCGTTATTATCCAGATCCAATATAGATTCAACTAAAAGAAGATTAAATGCGTTTAGTTTTTCTATTCGGTCTTTAAAAGGGATGATATTCGTACCAGATAGTAGAAAAAAAATAGTAATGTCATGAGCAATTTTATTGAGGTGTTTATTCGCAAATAATTGAAACTCTGTTGCATTACGAACTAAGTCAGCTTTGGTAACTTTTGTTAGGATGATGTTTTTAATAGTACTCCAGTACTCACAGTCTTTAAATAATTCTCCACAAGAGCATTTCATTTTATTGTTTTCATCTGCTACAAGTGAGTGAATATGAAATTTTCTACGTTCTCCAATCGTTGATATATTTGGATTGGTGGCCAATAGAAAACTCAACAAAGTGGACCCAGAATATCTTTGGGAAAGAATATAAATGTACTTAGTTTTCTGAGGTTGTGTCATTCAAAGATCTTGAATTTATTAGTTTAGAGATGTTTCTAAGCTGAGTATTTCCAGCACGCTGTTATTCACTTTCCTTACTCCTGATTGATTGAGGTGGTGATAATCCATGAAATCAAATTTATCATCCATTTTCATGCTTTCATTAAGATTAAAATAGGGAGCTAAAGTTTGAAACATACTATCTATTTCATAATTATTGGTATAGAGTTGGTAAGCATCTCTTGTGACAGGGGCCTGTAAGAGGAGAACGGTTATGTTTCTATTTTTCAGTCGTTTTATAATGTTTCGAAAGGCGAGCCATTGTTTATCTTGAATAATCCATTTTTTCCCAGAGTAAATAGCCTTCATATGATCGTTAATAGGACTGAGATTGCTCGTTTTTGAGGTAGCGACAAACCCTCCAGATATGTATTGATCTGTTAAGTTGTCTGTGCTAGTATTAACATCTCTGTTAATATGCAGCATTTCTCTTGCCAGATCATAAATAAGAGCATTGTAAATTTTGATATGATTAATTCTAAAACACATCTTTATTATTTCGCTATCAAGATATGTATTTGCGATAAAATCTAGACCTGATTCTACTCCATCATTTTGAAAAATACTAGGGTAAACCTCGTAGATCACCACTTTTGGGTTTAACTGATCTAAATATCGGGCTATCAAAACCTCTGTCTGCGTAGGCGTTTGGCTTGGAGATCCAAGATTAAAGGTATTAATTCCTTCTAGCTCGAAAATCCTAGAATCAAAACCACGATAGGCGTGAGAAGATCCTAAAAAAAGCAAGTCAATATTTTTGACTGTATCTACCTCTTCCAAGCGGGTATTTAGAAAGCCTTTATTTCCCATCGGAAACAGCCCGTTTTTTCTTAAAGATACAGAACTTACATTATGAATCCATAATATTACAATCAGCGCGTAGATCAGAGTTGAAAACAGTGTGAAGATAAAAATATGTTTAAAAAATTTCTTCATTAATCAAAACTGAAAGTAAATGAATGGAGTTTCATTGGTTTCCATAAACATTCCAATGAGAAATAATATAAGGCTATAAAAAGACCATCGAAATACTCTTCTATTGATTGAAAACATGGTTTCTAGTGCATGCTTTTTTTCTCTGCCAAGCCACTCTATGGAAAACAAGAATATACACAGAATGATAATGACTACAACGTTTTTGAAATCTGATATGTGGAATGCAATAGTGGATGTGAAATCACTCATGCGTATAAAATATTGATAAGCGTTTTCTGTGTTTTCTGCTCTGAAAAATATGAATGCTAGGACCGTCAATATAAAGGTGCCAACCATTTGGAAAAACTCTTTTATCGTTGGTAAAACTTTGCCAGCAGCGACAGTGTCAGTATGGATTCTATTCTTTTGCCAGATCATTAAGGGCAAAAAATAGAAAGCATTTAAGGCACCCCAAATAATAAATGTAAAATTAGCTCCATGCCAAAATCCACTGATGATGAATACAATAAAGATATTTCTGATTTTGATACGCAAGTTTCCTCTGCTTCCTCCCAGGGGTATGTATAAATAATCTCTAAACCAGGTCGATAATGATATATGCCATCTTCTCCAGAACTCGGCTATATCTCTGGAAAAGAAGGGGAAGGCAAAGTTTTTGGAAAGCCTTATGCCAAGAAGTTTGGAAATTCCTATAGCCATGTCTGAATAGCCTGAGAAGTCGCAGTAAATCTGAATAGTAAAGAAAATAGCGCCAAGAACTAAGCTTGTACTTGAGTGCTCGTCAGGGTTAGTAAAAATCAAATCAACATATGAAGCACAGTTATTAGCAATAACCATTTTTTTAAACAAGCCCCAAAGTATTTGTCTGAGTCCGTCAGTTGCACTTGCATAGTTGAAATGTCGAGTTTTCAAAAATTGAGGTAGTAGGTGACTTGCTCGCTCTATAGGGCCAGCTACGAGCTGCGGAAAAAAGCTAACAAAAGCCGCAAACCCAACGAAATCTTTGGTCGCATGAAATTTGCCTTTATAAATATCCAAGGTGTAGCTCATTGTTTGAAAAGTATAAAAGCTGATGCCAACAGGAAGAATGATATCTAAATGGCTATTTGATAAGTTCAAGCCCAGTATAGAAAAGCCAGATATGAAGCTATCAACAAAGAAATTGTAATACTTGAAAAAACCAAGCATACCTAGATTAGCAGACAGGCTGATCATTAATAGCCATTTTTTTCTTTTAGTGCTTTTTTCATCCTCAAGCTGATGGCCAACCCCAAAATCTACTAATGTGCTTAACAATATGAGTAGTAGAAATCGCCAATCCCACCAACCATAGAAAATATAGCTGGCTATAAGTATGATTGCATTTTGCAGTTTATATCGATGACTTGTGAGCCAGTAGCAAATAAAAAAAAGCGGAAAGAATATCGCAAAATCTATGGAGTTGAAAGGCATGCTATCCCATTTTATTTGTGAACTCGACAAGAGTTTTGCCTAAGTCAAAATGAAAGAAACGGATGTTGATTTCCTGTTTTCTCACTGCAATAGCTCCGGTAAACTCATGCTCAAAATCAAATGAGACAAGACTCCATTGGCTGGGTTCTGTACTGTTCCCTTCGATGAAAAGTATTTCAGCTTTAGAGGAAGGAGCAAGGCTCACGCCGAATTGGTCGAGAGGAATAGATAATCCTCCGCCGAGTGCTTTGATATAAGCCTCTTTTCGTGTCCAACAGTTATAGAAAGCAATCAGTTTATTTTCATCAGAAATCTTCTCTAATGTTTCAATTTCTGGTTGTGAAAAAAAGGATTTTGCTATGTTTTGAATCTCTACTGGTCTTGTATTTTGTTCAATATCAACACCTATGATATCATTGATGCATAAAGCAATCACTATTTTCCCATAACTATTGGAGAGATTAAACTCTAATCCAGCTGAGTTATTCACTGAAGGCTTTCCCTGTGCATTATGGTCAAAGCAAATCTCTTCTGGGTTGGCATTAATGTATTCAGCAATAAGGAATCTAAGGGCTACTCGGCCTGCGATGAATGTATCTCTATCTATCTTAAATCGATATTTTTTTGATCTTTTGACCTCATCATCAGACAATATACCCGTATGAATGGGGCGAAATGAAACAGAGTCCACATCAATTTTCCAAACGTGGACATCATTACCTAATATCTGAGTTGATTGAGCATTCATAGCTAAGATGACAATTCATTCAGTTTGGATGTGATCACTCTGGCTAGGCCTAGAACTTCAGGTTGACGAAACAGCGTTAGGTGATGGCCATGAGTTTCTATGATCTGTAGATTATTCTGGGATAGTTGTAACCAGTGATTTATGTGGAATTGCTTTGATTTTCTTTCTGCAAATTCACTACTTCTTATTAGTACAAAATTCTCCTTTATCGGTCTCCATGTATAACGTGCGTAAAGAGTATTTAACGACTCTATCATTTCATCTAGATCCTTTTCGACTTGGCTGGTACTGCTTGCTTTTACTTTTTTATTGAATCTGATATATCTATTCCTTAATTTTTTCTTAATAACATCAAAGTCACCATTCAATGCGAGTTTAAAAAATCTTTTTACAGGCATTTTTTCTCCATTTGGTGAGGGGGGATTTAAAAACGCCGGAGCAGAGTCTATGATAAAAAATATGGCCACTTGATCGCCTGCCTTTCTGAGTTGATGAAGCATTTCCAAACCAACAGCATTGCTAAAACAGGTTCCTAGTAAGTGATAAGAGCCCTTGGGCTGTATTTTTTTAATTTCTTCTATATAGTTGGAAGCCATCTCAGGAATAGATTCATCATACTCTTGATCAGCTTCTAAACCTTTGGGCTGTATAGCATAGACTGGATGATCAGCCTGTATGTTTAAAGCTAAATCCCGGTAAAACATAACATGAGCGCCTCCCGAATGAAGACAGAAAAGTGGGGCTTTTTTGCCTGAGACTTTCATGGGAACTGTCGAAACCCATCCTTTATTCAGGGAAAGGTTTATAGCTTTATCTTGTAAATGTTCTGCGAGTTCACGAATAGATTGATATCTAAATAAGGCTGTGCTTTCAAGTTGTATTTCTTTAAGCCTTGCTTTAGAAACTATTTGAATACTTCTGATAGAGTCTCCGCCGATTTCAAAAAAGTTACTATTGACGCTTATAGTTTTCAACTTCAACACGTCTTTCCATATTTCGGTTAAGGTCTTTTCTAATTCTGTTTCAGGTGCTTCATATGCGGTCGTATCAAAATTTATGGATGGAATGTCTGGTAATTTTGACCGATCCAACTTGCCATTAGGGAGTTTAGGTAAATCTTCCAAAATGATGAGTTTGGGAATCATGTGCCTAGGTAGCTTGCCCTTCAGTTGTTGAATAATAGCATCTTTTTCATTTTCTGTACTTACAATGTAAGCGAGCAACTGCTTTTCTTCCTCTAAAACTGAGATTTCAATAAACGCATCGCTCACGGCTTGGAGGGAAATTAAGACCTCCTTGATTTCATGCAATTCTATACGAAAACCTCTCAGTTTTACTTGTTCGTCAGATCTTCCGACGAACTCAATATTGCCATCCTTATTATATCTGACTTTATCTCCAGTTTTATAAATGTATCCTTCAGGCGGAAATGGGTTTTTTAAGAATTTTTCTACGGTAAGTTCAGGCCTGTTTAGGTAACCATTAGCAACTCCCATGCCCCCAATGTATAACTCGCCTATCATACCTGTAGGCAATGGATTCATATCTTCATCCAGAACATAGGATATAGTGTTGATTATTGGCTTGCCAATGGGTACTGAATGGTCTTTGTCGGTAGGTTCAACTTTGTGAGCAATACACCAAACAGTTGCTTCTGTTGGTCCATATTCGTTATAAAGTGAAGTATCGGGTAACAGTCTGAAATGTGATGTTATCATGGAAGAAGGACAAGCCTCTCCTGCAACAATTACGACTTTCAGACTTTGAAGATTTTGGGAATCAACCAATGATAAAATGACCTGATAAAGACTTGGAAGTAACAAGGTATGACTTATGCTATATTGATTGATCAACTTAGAAAGTTGATTAACATCTTGTTCTATTCTTTCTTTTGGTAAAACAAGTCTTCCTCCTGTACATAAGGTCCAGAATATACCTGCTACAGAGCTATCAAATGAATAAGAGGAGAGCAATAAAAATGCCGTTAGCTCTTCATGATAAAATTCCATTCTAGCAACCGTTGAATGAATTAGTTGGCGGTGTGTAATAGGAACTCCTTTTGGTTTTCCTGTACTTCCTGAAGTATATATTAGATAAGCAAAGTCATCAATTTGGTTTTTATTTGGAAGAGGATTATTTGATGTCACTGAACCTAAAGCTTCACAATCAATCAAAATCGCATCCATTTGGTTTTGGTCTAATCGTTGTGCTGTCTCTTGTTGATATAAAATGTGATTACATCCAGAGTCACTGAGCATAAAATCAATACGATCTTTGGGGTAGTCAGGGTCAAGTGGAAGATAGGCTCCACCTGCTTTTAAGATTCCTAAAATACCAACAATCATTTCCACCGACCTAGAAGTGAAGAGACCAACAAATTCATTTTCACGTAATCCAGAAGCAACAAGTACAGAAGCAAGCTGATTTGACCATTGATCAAGCGCTGCATATGATACATCTTTGGTTGCGGTGGATATGGCTATGCTAGATGGATTTTGAATAGAACGTTGTTTTATAAACGATTGAATACTTTCTCGTTTTAGAATGTCAAGTTCAGGTCTATTTTTCTCACTAGTCAGATGACTAAATTCCTCTAGTGAAAGAATGGGTAACCGAGAGATAGGTGCTTTGGGGTTTGTTATTATAGCTTTTAGGAGAGTTCTGAAATGGGTGGCCATTCTTTCAATAAAGCTCACCTCAATATCTGCACTATACTCGAAGGTTAGTTCCAATAAATCGGACTTTTTATTGACAAAAAGGGTCAAATCAAACTTAGAGGCTCTCGTTTCTAGTACTTCTTCATGAATGGAAATCTCCTCACCGAGGCTTAATTTAGTTGGTGCCTCTGTGTAAAGAAACATAGCTTGAAAAAGTGGATTTTTTCCAACTGCACGCTCCGGTTGTATCTCATTGACTAAAATGTCAAAAGTGATTTCTCTATGAGCAAGTGCCATCAAAATGGTTTGACTCATGGTGCAAGCAGCGCTTTTAAAGGATTCATTGCGACTTAAGTTTCCACGAATAGCATAAGTTTCATTGAAAAACCCAATTATCTTCTCGAGCTCAGGAAAGTCACGGTTGGAAATCGGGGTTCCGACTATTTGGTCGAAAGAGTCAGAATACTTACCAAGTAAAATATGAAAGGCGGTAAGCAATAGACTAAAAGGCGTGACCTTAAGTTTGGTGGATAAATCAGCAACTGCGAGAGAAGTACCTTCATCTAAAACCGAACTAAATGTTTTACCCTCAAAAGAACCAAGAGATGTTTTAGACTTTGGTAAATCGAGGGATTCCAGTTCGCCTCCAAGTTTATGCTTCCAGTAATCAAGGTGTTGCTGGTTTATGCTTTTATGTTTCTGCCAAGAAGCAAAGTCGCGATATTGTAAAGTTAGATTTGGAAGAAGCGGTTGCTCATTTCTGGAAAGAGCTTTATAAATAATGCTCATTTCTGAGTTGACAATATTTATGGACCATGCATCACCAGCGATATGATGCAACGCTACTATAAAATCAACTGAGTCTGTTCGTTTGATTATTAAAAGTCGAATGGGAATATCAGTAGCAAGATCAAAAGGCCTTGATACAAAAGATTGAATAACTTCCTCTGCGTCATCACTCTGATTTAAGGCATGATCATCTACTTGAAGTTCGAAATTGTCTTTTATTACCTGAACTATTTGTCCATTGAGTTCTTCGTAAATTGTACGAAGTATCTCGTGTCGTTCGATTACTTTTTCAAGGCTTTTTTTAAGTAACTCAATGTTAGCTTTCCCTTCAATACTATATCTATGAGCATAGGTGTAAAGACTTTGATTTGGGTATAGTTGTTCAAGCAACCACAACCTTTCCTGTCCATGTGATAGGGTGGAAGGTTCGGAAGTTTCCAGTTTTTTAATCCGTTTTACCGGTTCTGTTTTTGACGACTCCTTCTTTTTACGTTCTCGCCATTTCTCTAAAGCAGACTTAGAAGAGTCGCTATTTTCCATTTTTGTTACTAGTTGTTATTGTGAAATCAAAAAAGTCCAAAGAATGGTATTACACCCAAAATACTGTCTAGCCATCTTCCTAAAGGAATATTTATTTCAAAAAATCTTTCAATCGACCAGTGCAAGCTGATCAGAATTAGCAACCCTGAACCGTAGGTTAATATTTTTGGGTAGATGCTAAAAGTTCTTAAAAAGTAAAGCACTGGAAATATGCCAGCAATGATTGCTACTTGTCCTATTTCTACTCCTCCATTAAAACCTAAAAGTGACAGGATAATGTAATCACCACCAAGACCTTTTTCGCCTAGTACGCTTGCAAATCCAAATCCATGAAACAAACCAAAAGCAAAAGCAACAATCCACTCTTTACTTTTGAATATTGGTATGATGTTGTGAAGAGCCGCCAAGGCAATAGAAAAAGCGATAATCGATTCTACATATCGAGAGGGTAGCGTGAATATACCCAAAGAGGCGATGGCCAAGGTAATTGAATGAGCTATCGTGAAGAATGTGACTATTTTAAGAATATAAAGCGCGGCTGGTTTAAAATTAGCTACTGGTCGCCATGGTGTCTTTACATTATCGCCATATTCCAAAGTAGCTAAGTCTTGATTGTCTGTTTTGCGCCTAACCACGGCGGGTAATACAAGCGCCACAAGAAACAAAATATGATCCAGGCCAATCCAAATATGCCATATACCTAACTTCACCATAGCAATGAAGCCTTTCCAAATTGATACATCGGCTAGATTAATTTGCTTTTCTGTTCCGCTATTTTCAAAAACTTCAGCGATGAGAGAATGATTATTAATGATCCCCGCTTTCCAATGATATTCAAT
>JBLIIJ010000126.1:0-9014 GCA_047635055.1 Cyclobacteriaceae bacterium
TCACTCCGTCATTGTCACTGTCTACATCATCGGCATTATTTATTCCGTCTCCATCGGCATCACATTTATACGTGAAGGTGACATTTTGAGAATTCACCTCGTAATAGCCAAATGACCAGGTATTAACTAATCGTACATCACCATTAGTCCAAGTATGCTGTATAGAATTGGTGCCCGATAATTGCACATCGAGACTTGATCCAAGACCTGGTTGGACTGCCCGATCATCCCAATAAATTAAATCAAAACTTGAGGCTGGTCGCACATCCAGCATATTCACTCCTGAAGCATTAACCTCCGGATCATAAATTGGAACATGAATAGGTCCTGCAGTAAAACGTCCATTAATATTAATAACTGTTCCTGATGGAACAATATTATCCTGACCATCAAGACCATCCCATCTCACACTCGAGCGTGCACTTCCAGATGAAGCATCTAGCTCTTGTTCAATGACGACATCCGTTGAATTATCTTGATATCCCGAAATTCCGTTTAAATCAAGTAAAATGGAAACGATTCCTGTTTGATTTGTTGTAAAACTGATAACAGCCTCGCCTCCAGTGCCTGCCGCGTTGCAATAAAAATTTGCATCTGTAATGATAACGGATGGCAGTATGGTTGTTGGGAACAAGCTGATGTCAGGGTTATTGACAAACAAGTCGAATTCCAAGGCCGCAGAATTACTCGTTTGACTCATTCTTTCATCTAAAAAGTTAGTTAGGCCATCACCATTCGTATCGCCTTGCGTTCCATCTGTGCCAGTTGAGTTGGCATATATTAATGTACCAAATGGTCTCATTCCAGAAATATCAATTTCCTTCACATAAAATCCAGCATCCCCCCCACCTATAACTGAAGGAACCAAAGCAAACAATTGAAAATCAGATGATAACTCACCACCACCACTTGCTGTAGTAAACGACCAACCTTTGGAGTACAATCTTCCTGGTTTTTCTACACTGCCATCGTACACAGAAAAATCCCATATATCATACCAACTTTTAACACCATTATCTGTAGCTCCTTGCCTAAAAACAATATAAAAGGCTTGATCCGTCCCCGTGTTATTTACATAACTCAAAGCACTATACCCGCTACCGTCCAAAATAATAGCTTCAGGTCCAGCTAATGCCTCTGTCTCATCATTAATAACGCCACTTTGTGGTGTCTGAAAAAGGGATTGTCGGCCGGAAGTTTGATCGCGTAATAGAGTATTGCTTGAAACCTCGCTATCTGCGTTATCGTACAATAAAATGGTTAGATCATCCTGAGTCGTACCACTATTGGTTAGTCTTCTATGTAAACCATAATAGAATGTTTCGCCATTCTTAATAAAAACATATAGGCGTTCGTCAGCTGTACCCGTTGATTTAAGAAAACCGTTCGAATTCCCCCCATCATCATGTTGTAGGAATCCAAGGTCGCCATTATTTGGTGTTAGATTTTTGGATCCCTCAGCCATTGCGCCAAAAGTGACGAATATTACTAAAAAAACATATGTAGCATTTTTTAAGACATCTATCATTGTGGGGGCGAATTACAATGCAAAGAAAACTAAAAATGAACCCAATAAATACTATACTTAACACTGTCTACCGAGATAAAGAGTCGCTCTATCGAGAATTTCTAAAAAAAATGTTCCTTTTTACTCAAAAGCGCTTTATATGAATTTCCTACACTTTAAGTATTCAAAAGCCTCATGAAAATGGCATAAACAACTTTTTTTCATATTCCGCTAAAGCAATAATTATTATATGCTATAAATATATTTACACCTTTCTTATGGAATTTTTTCTACTGTATTATTGTACTCCAATTCAACTCAGACAACCAAATTCGAAGTATTTCAAGGTTTATGATCGTCCTATTATGCGCTAGAAAAAAATTAATTTTAACAACTCAAAACATGTTTTTACACAATAATACTGTAGACAAAATTCGCTCTACGAAGATCCATTATTATTGAAAATAAAAGGAAAACTTAAGTTCAAAATTTAAAATATGCTTGAAGTATTAAAATTCGGCCGCTGTGCTACCCTTGTTTTTAAAATGATCATTTATTTGATGAAAATAATTCCATAGAGACCACATTTTTCCAAACTACACCAGCTTTAATCTCAAAATCATTTAATTCGATACTCATTTTAAAGAAATAAATTCTTATAAATGTAATTAAATAGCGCCTATTCCTCGGTTTTCAGAACCAACTTTCGCCTCTTTATCTTAAAACCAAAACACTCCTCTCACAAGCAATTCATAAAAGAAGATTTTTCTCTAAAAAAACTTTAAAAAGATAACTATTAATATGATATGCCACTATATTTGCGTTTTTTAATATTATTATTTTAGCAATGAACACAGGCACAGTAAAATTCTTCAATGATTCCAAAGGATTTGGTTTTATCACTGAAGATGGCTCAAACAAAGAACATTTTGTACACATTTCAGGCTTGATCGATGAAATTCGTGAAGGAGATTCAGTAGAATTCGAGCTTAAGGAAGGTAAAAAAGGATTAAACGCAGTTAATGTTAAAGTAGTCTAACAAAGCGCATTTTATACTTATTTGCATGAAGCCTGTCTTAATCGACAGGTTTTTTTTATGCCCAAAACTTTTTTAATAAGATTAAAATTCCTTTTCTAGCTTTGTCTTTTTATTCAACATATGGACATTGAAAATATAGAACTCACGCAGCTAAGTTTGCTTGATTATCAGGAGTTGAAAATTGCAATGATTGACTCCTATTCTAACATGCCCAATCCTTATTGGGAGGAACATGAAATCAAAATTTTGCTTGATAAGTTCCCTGAAGGACAGGCCGTTATTAAAGTGAACAACCAAATTGCAGGTTGTGCCCTCTCCCTGATAGTAGACTATAAAAAATTCGGTGATAAACACACGTATAAGCAGATTACTGGAGGTTACACCTTTAGCTCCATCGACCTCAATGGAGACGTACTTTACGGAATAGATATTTTTGTCAAACCTGAATTTAGGGGACTTAGACTAGGACGAAGGTTGTATGATTACCGAAAAGACCTATGTGTTAAGCTAAATTTGAAAGAGATTGTTTTCGGTGGAAGGATTCCCATGTATCATAAATATGCTAAGGAACTCACCCCAACAGAATATATCGAAAAGGTAAAGCGAAAAGAGATACATGATCCAGTCCTAAACTTTCAAATTTCGAATGATTATTATCCTTCTAAAATCTTAAAAAAATATTTAGAACAGGATCATGAATCAATGCAATATGCTGTTTTATTAAAATGGAATAATCTTAATTATGAAAAAGACGAACCGATTGGCAGTAGTACCAAAACAGTCGTCAGATTAGGACTTATTCAATGGCAAATGCGATCATATAAGAGTTTGGAAGAACTCATGCAGCAAGCAGAGTATTTTGTTGATGCTGTGTCAGGGTATCGGTGTGATTTCGCCTTGTTTCCAGAATTTTTCAATGCGCCACTAATGGCAGAAAACAATCACCTCGACGAAGCTCAAGCCATTAGAGAGCTCGCCAAGCATACCGAAGGGATTGTCCAAAAATTTGGGGAACTAGCCATCTCTTACAATATCAATATTATAACAGGGAGTATGCCCGAAATAGTAGGTGGTCACTTATACAATGTTGGATACTTATGTAAACGTGACGGTTCCTCTGAGCGGTTCGAGAAATTACATGTTACACCTGATGAAGCCAAAATTTGGGGCATGGAAGGTGGAAGTTCTATTAAGGTATTTGATACGGATTGTGGTAAAGTAGGTATTTTAATATGTTATGATGTTGAGTTTCCTGAGTTGAGTAGACTATTGGCGGACAAAGGCATGGATATACTCTTCGTTCCTTTCTTGACAGACACCCAAAATGGCTACTCTAGAGTGAGGCATTGCGCGCAAGCAAGAGCAATCGAAAATGAATGTTACGTGGCTATAGCAGGAAGTGTAGGCAATTTACCGAAGGTCCACAATATGGACATTCAATATGCACAGTCTATGGTCTTTACTCCATGTGATTTTGCCTTTCCTGCCAATGGGATAAAAGCAGAGGCAACACCAAACACAGAGATGATTTTGATTGCTGATGTAGACCTTGTTTTATTAAAAGAGCTTCATCAATTTGGGAGCGTTAGAAATCTAAAGGATAGAAGACTAGATATTTTTAATCTAAAACTGAATAAAGAATAAACCATTATTATTTTGTTGCCATCAATCTAAAAGTCAGATTAATTCGCGGATGCGAAACTTTTTTCGTTGGTGGCAATCGGTGCAACCAATTGAGTTGCGTTTCTCCTTTCATTTCCAACAAACTCCCTGCAGCTAAAGGCAAGGAGACTACCTCCCCTGTTGTCTTATGTTTAAAAGAAAATCGTCTCTCGGCACCCAAACTTATGGAAGCGATAGATGCTGTTCCAACCAATTCTTTTTCATCATCGCTATGCCATGCCATACCTTCTTCCCCAGAATGATAAAGATTTAATAAGCACGCATTGTAGTATGAACCTGTCTTTTCAGTAACAAAATCACGAATCTCTTTTAGCTCTGGCGTCCATAAAAGCGCCTCTTTTGTGACTTTTGAGTAGGTATATTTGAATTTGACATCTCCATACCAAGCGACTTTTCGTTTGGTTATGATATGTTTTCCAAACATCCATGCCTCATCATTCTTCCATTGGATGCTTGCAAAAAGAATGTCAAACAACAATTGCGACTTGATATTGTCATAAATTTTATCGTAATAGTATACTTCACCACCTTTACTTAGTAAGTTTTTTTTCTGGTCAAATGGAAATAAGGACATGTTGAGCTAACCCGTCGTAATCATCAATGTTTAAAAAATCAGAACACTTGGCGCAAGATCATGAAGCAGAAAGTTGAATAATCGCTAATGGATGCCTGCAAATGGAAATCCTTACCTCGACGCGAGCTCTCGAGGTAAGTATTTGGGTAATTTCTTTTTATTCGTTGTAAGAATGGGGCAATAAAACCTAAAAAATGAAATAATTAACCGCTAATTGCGAGTAAATAAGGCAATGATGTCTTTATATTCCGGATATTCCTTTTCCAATTCATCTTTCTTAGCAAGCTCAAAATCATCAAAATTAAATCCTGGAGCAACTCCACACCCTACCAAAGCATAAGAATTTACACGATTAACTTCGGTGGCAAACCAAGTATTGGCCGGCACGATGAATTGCGGTTCACTGGCATCCTGAAGATGTCCAACCACTTTCGATTGATAGCCTAACTCTTTCGACAGCATATGAATGGTAAGAGGGTTTCCTTGATAAAAATGCCAGATTTCATCTTGCTTTATTTTGTGAAAAGCAGAAAATTCATCGGAAGTAATCAAAAAGTAAATCGAAGTGGCAAAGTTGCGAGTAACAATGTTACCACGATCAATATCAACTTTTGACGCTCCTATAGATCGATAGACTTCTTTATAAAAACCACCTTCAGGATGTTTTTTCAATTCAAGGCGATCAATAATCTTTCTTACTTCTTCTGACATAGACATCATTAGCGGATTTTTAAAAAGTTAAAATTAGTCTTTTCAATCCCCATCCTCCGTAGGCTTTTCACAAAAATAAACGACACGTTGTAAAACAATATGAACATTATTGTTGATCTAAAACGCATCCCGAACATGACCGTTAATTAAAATAATTCTGGATGCCCAGTTTATCGTTAATTAGATTTTCATTACAATAATCCATCCTTAAATAACCCAAGTGAATTAATTACGACAATGAATGCTCGGTGATTAGCAATAACCATTAATTACAATGAGGTCACATACTATTCATTGCACTACATTTCACCAGCGAAGAATTCTATCCACCTAATTCTTTTCAAATTCGATGTAAATATCAGCCCAGAGCTTGTTGTATAAAGTCTAGTTAAGAGGCGATACATTTCCCCATCTCTATTGCTTTTCAAGGCACTTATATGTGTAATTATTTCATGTAACTTGACCTTATGAATAATGAAAACTGCGAAACTGATTCTGAAATTTGCTCTCCAGCAGCCACCGCGGAATACGCTGTGGAACAAAAGCAAACAAATGAAGGAAAAATCATTTACGTAGGAGATCCTATGTGTTCTTGGTGTTATGGAATATCTAAGCATTTAATCCTTTTAAAGAACCATTTTTCAAATATTGAATTCAATATTGTTGTTGGTGGGCTCAGGCCCGGCGGTGGTGACATTTGGGATGAACAGTTTAAAATTTTCATTCAACACCACTGGAAAGAAGTAAACGAAAAAAGTGGTCAGCTCTTTGGGAATAAACTTTTTGATAAGAAAAGTTTTAATTATGATACGGAACCCTCTTGTAGGGCGGTAGTTGCCTCCAGACCATGGACAAAGCATAATGAACTGGCCTTTTTTGAAGCTGTTTCTTCCCATTTTTATTTAGACAATGAGGACCCATCGGAAATCTCCTTTTATAAACCAATCTGTGATCTTTTTGAAATTCCTTTTGATGATTTTATAAAGACATTTGAATCAGAAGAAACCAAATATATAACAGCTCAAGAGTTTCAACTCAACCGACAATGGGGCGTCAAGGGTTACCCAACCGTATTGTTTAAATACGAGAAAGAATTGTTTCAAATCAACAACGGGTACACCGAATTTGATCAAATGAGAACTACCATTCATGAAATACTTTCGAAGCAATCGGTGAATAAATAAATGAGCTATCTCCTTTTTATTTTCTTATTTTCGCCGCAAACCGACATACATCGCATTTCAACGGATTTAGCTCAAAGCGTCATCGACCAGAAACTAAATAAATCATCAATAGAACAATTAGCCAATATTGATGCCGATGAATTGATTAAAGAGCTAAATACCGATGGAAAGAAAAAAGCTTTTTGGATAAACGTATACAACGGCTTAATTTTTAGTCAACTATCACAGGACCCTATTGCGTACGAAGATAGAAGTGCGTTTTTTAGCGAAAAAAACATAATCGTCGCGGGTGTTAGCTTGTCATTTGATGCTATAGAGCATGACATTCTAAGAAAGTCTACCTGGAAATATTCCTTCGGTTATATAACTAACCCTTTTAAAGGTGATTTTGAATCTAGTCATGAAGTTGAGCTTCTCGATCCTCGCATTCATTTCGCCCTCAATTGTGGAGCCAAAAGCTGTCCACCTGTTCGTGTTTACAATCACCAAAAAATGGAGGAGCAGTTAAATCAAACGGCCAAGTTCTTCTTATTAGAATCAAGCGTTTACCATAACGCTGAGAATACCGTTTTGGTTACTGCGCTTTTCAATTGGTTTAGAGGAGATTTTGATGGTAGAGAAGGTATTATTAAAGTCCTTAGCCAATTGAACATCATCCCAGAAAATTCGGCACCAGCTTTAACCTATAAGCATTATGACTGGACGCTTGACATAGCAAACTTTGTAGAAAGTAACTGATTAAGGCCCAACTTTCATCCATGTAAGATTATCTTTTTGTGCATTTAACAATTCAATTAATGGCATTAAATGAGCTGGTTTTTCATTGTATATCATGATCTCCTTTATTTCATAGCCATCAAAAAATCTTAAATAGGTTGTTGGTAGGTCCAACATTTTCATATTTACATATTTAGCCTCACTGGACATGACTGCTTCATCTTGCAAATAACCCAAAATCGAATCAGCTACCATTTTGTTTATTTTAGCTTCATACAAGCCAATATTTTTTAAATTGGTTATACCAGCCAACCTCGCCTTCTTTTCAAAAATCGAGAGTTTGAAAGCTGGACAAGGCCCCATACAGCTTGTTTTTTCAAGCTCTACATATATTGGTAGAGGTTTCTTTTTAAACCAATTTGTACAACTAATGAATAATGCTGCGCTAAGTATAATTATGGTTATTTTTGTTTTCACAACAACTTAAAAATTTAAATATGAATTTTAAATATACGTATTTGATAGTTGTTCTCATTTTTTTAAACGTGAGTCCCTCTATTGGTCAGTTAAAAAGAAAGAAAGTTCCTCCTGTAGTATGTCCAGCAAATCATACCCTAAGTACACATAGAGTACCACCACCGGCGAAATTTCTAAACAGAAACGCTAACTCAAGATTCGCTACTAACAGAACAACGCCAAACGCAGAAATTATTGTAAGCTACAATGGCTTTACGGTAGAAGCGCAAATAGCTTTTCAATTTGCTGTCGATATTTGGGCTTCCATTTTGTATAGTGAAGTGCCTATTTACGTACAAGCAAACTACACCGATTTAGATGAAAATGTTTTAGGCTCAGCTGGACCGGGAGAATTAATCGCCAATTTTGAAGGTGCTCCGAAAGCCAATACTTTTTATGCTATCGGATTAGCAGAAAAACTTGCTGGACAAGAATTGAACGGTCCTGGTTTGGCGGATATTAATTGCAATTTCAACAGAATTTTCGATTGGTACTTAGGAACAGATGGAGAACCTGGAATTAAATATGATTTTATAACTGTTGTACTCCATGAACTGGGTCACGGGCTTGGTTTTGCTGCTTATGGAGCGGGTGAGGCATCTTGGGATAGTGGCCAGGGATGGCCAGGGCTATATTCACCGTTTATACTCAATGGAGAAGGTACTCGAATGTTAGAACTAGCTCCTCTATCAGATGAGTATAGAGACTTTGCTGTTTCAAATAATCTTTATTTAGACAATCCAACATCAGTCAAAGCGAATGCTGATACACTTCCTAAGATTTATGCTCCCGACCCATACAATGGTGGATCAAGTATTTCTCATTGGGATGATGCTACATTTGATAATACAGCAACTTCTCTAATGACACATGCAGGAGCTCCCGGCGAAGCGGTTCACGACCCAGGGGCAACTACGATGGGTGTGTTTCAAGATATGGGATGGTTCAGTTCTGGCTATTATCACCAGCCAGTTACATTTGTGGATAACAGTCGACCTGTGGTCATTAAAACAGAGATCTTCTCTGACTCAACAATCATAAGTAAGGATTTGGTCTTGACCTATTCCATTGATGGAGGTATCA
>JBLIIJ010000127.1:0-8908 GCA_047635055.1 Cyclobacteriaceae bacterium
ATGGAGCCTTCATTATTGATCCAAAAAGTAGTGTCGTTATACAACTAACAACCAACCAGTCAAAAGGCCTTTCTATGAATATAGTCACGTCCTTTTATCAGCATAAAGATGGAAATATCTGGATTGGAACAGACGGAAAAGGAATTGATATCTATAACCCAAAAGATCAATCCATTAGTAACATGAGTAATGACTTGATTGATCCCAACTCTCTCTCAAGTGATGCTATATACCATATCCAAGAAGACATGTCAGGAATAATCTGGATAAGTACGTTTCGAGGAGGTGTCAATTATTATAGCCCTTTCAAAAGAAAATTTAATTTACTAAGCCAGATACCTTACAATGAGAATAGCCTCTCATTTAACTCCGTCATTGGAATGTATGAGGCTCATGATGGTAAAATCCTTTTGGGCACAGACGGTGCTGGACTTGACTTATTTGATCCATTAAATGGAACATTTCAGCATGTCAGACATCTTCCAAATAATCTTAATTCAATTAGTGGAAATGTAATCAAGTCGATTTTTGAAGATAAAGACCAAAATATATGGCTAGGTACTTATAGTGCAGGACTCACAAAATGGAACAAGTCAGAAAATGAGTTTTCTCGATTCTTCCCCGATCCTAAAAACCCTCGTAGCATTAATGGTTTACACATTTGGGCTATTGAGGAGAGTTCCAGCGGTAGTCTCTACTTTGGCTCTCTCTCTGAAGGGATAGACCGATACGATCCTGCAACGAATGACTTCACTCATTTCACTCCTGATGCAAGCAATCCTAAGACGCTTCCTTCAGGTAATATTATGACCATGTATGAAGATAGCAAACAAAATTTCTGGGTTGGAACAGGCGATAAAGGTCTTTGCCTGTTTAATGAATACACAGGCGAATTCACTTCCTTTTATCGAGAAGGTGGCGATCCTACACCTAAAAATTATCCTGCGAAAAATGTTTTTTCCATTCAGGAAATATCTAATGGAGACCTGTGGATAGGATCCAATAACGGGATAATCATTTATAATTATTCAGAAAATACTTTTAGATATTATGGAGCCTTGAATGAACAACTCCCTAATACTATCATCAATGGAATTCAAGAAAAAATTCCTGGTGAAGTCTGGATAAGTACTAATCGTGGGTTGAGTCGGTTTAATCTTAGCACAGAAAAAATGGAATCATTCACTAAACATGATGGGCTTCAGGGAACAGAATTTAACTATACCTCCTCCCTAGTTTCAAAGTCTGGAACAATCTATTTTGGTGGCCTCAAAGGAGTTAATTTTTTTGAACCTGAAAATATCAACAAAAACGATTTTGAAAGTAACATCGTCTTTTCATCACTTAAAATATCAGGTAAAGATGTTCTTCCTAATAGTGAAATCAATGGACACCCTATTTTAACAATGCCTGTAAATCAGACTCATTCGATAACGCTTTCTCATCAAGAAAATATCTTTTCTATTGAATTTGCTTCTTTAGATTTCACTGCTCCTGATCAAAATTTATATGAGTACCAGCTAGAAGGCTTAGATGATAAATGGGTTCAAACAAATTCCAACCAAAGGATTGCAAACTATACGAACCTCGACGCTGGTGACTATATATTCAAAGTTAGAGGGACCAATAGTGATGGAGTCTGGTCAAATAACATCAAATCGCTCATGATAACAATATCCCCTCCATGGTATGAGACCTTTTGGTTTAGAGCCATGTCAGCACTTATTCTTATAAGTCTGGGGATAACCATTTACCGATGGCGGATAAACTTAATCAAGGGTCAAAAAGCAAACTTAGAAAGAAAGGTTAGCGAAGCAATTGCTCAGGTAAGTAATCAGAATGACATATTAACCCAACAGCAGACCAACTTGGATGCTGCCATTAATGACACAAATGCGGTCATTCAAGAAGCCATAGATTCTGGGAATTTCAGGGCTCGAATAAACATTGATAACAAAGATGGAGAATGGAAAGCGCTTGGAGAAGGGGTTAATCGACTGTTTAATACTATTATTAATCCATTCAAGGAATTTAACCGGATTGTAAATGCCTTGGCAGAGGGAGATTTAACGATTAAATACACAGAAGATGCAAATGGTGATCTATTGGTGCTCAAATCAAACTTAAATAAGGCTATTCTTAACTTGTCTTCCTTGTTGTTTGAGATTACCGAAAGGGTCAGTCATATTGGCATTTCCTCAGAAGAGATGTTTGCGGCGAGCTCGGAAATGAGTGTGAGCACTAACGAAATTGCAAGTTCTATAGCAGAAATGAGCAATGGCGCTCAAAATCAAGTGAGGAGAATTGATGAGTCTTCACAACTTCTTGAGGGTATCTTAAGGTTTTCCAAGGAGATGGGGGAACAAGCGAGTTCCATAAATAACGCGGCTAAAACCGGTGTGGTAAGAAGTGATAATGGTAAAAAACTTATTGGAATTGTAGAAAATAATATGGCAGCTATTCTGACCAACTCCAAAGAATCGGAACAGGCAATTAATCTGCTCTCAAAAAAATCCGAAGAAATTTCTATGGTTCTTAAAGTAATCAAAGAAATGGCCAACCAAACAAACCTTCTTTCGCTGAATGCCGCAATTGAAGCAGCCAAAGCAGGTGAAGCAGGTAAAGGTTTTGCGGTCGTCGCTCAAGAAATTAGAAAATTAGCGGAGACATCTTCGAGTGCTACAAAGTCAATTGAAACTATGATTGCCGAAGTTCAAAATGCCATCGCCATAACCAAGGATCAAATCTTATTAATGAGTAGTAATGTCAACCAAGGGAAAGAATCATCTAAAGCTGCTTCTCTCTCATTTGAGGAATTGGCGAGCTCATTTGCACAAACACTCGACCTATCAGAAAACATTCTCACTGCTACTTCTCAACAAACCAATGATGTAGGAAACGTGGTAGGTATCATGGAAAGTGTCGTCGTTATTGCAGAGGAAACAGCTGCTGGTACAGAAGAAATAGCAAGTTCATCTTCAGAGCTTTCTGCAGGCATGTCGGAGTACAGTGAGAAAACACAACAGGTGAGTGAGATTGTCTCTGAACTAAACGGCAAAGTCAATCAGTTCAAGTTAGCAGCGCATAGTGATTAGCTTACTTCGTATAATAAAATGAGCGTTTTAACTCCCGAAAAATGACATCCAAAAACCAATCATAAGCATTAGAAAAAAAGAAATATTCAAAAAAAGCATGGAACACTCCCACCTGTTCTGTTTTCTGTGATCACTAAATCTTCTGCAATTAGTTTGAGTTTGGTAAGCTATTGTTTCGAAACTATTTCCATTAAATCCACATTGTCTAGAATTGCGTTTGTGATATTATATCTCTAATAGTCAGGGCTGAAAATCAAAAACCCTTTTCATTTGGATTCAGACCATCTTCTTGATAAATCAAAATTTGACATTGTACATCCAATCTGCAGCGGTGGAGCCACCTGAGCATTGCATTCCGTATAATTTCATTCCTTATATTAAAGAAATACAGATTTTCGTATTTCTTTAACTGTCAAATAGTGAGAACATAGGTCTGGCGATACTTCACAACTGTTAATTCCCTAATAATTCCAATACTTCTATTGTTCATTTGTATCCATTCGTTGACTTCCTGTTTTATTGAATGGGTATGTTTGACGAATAAAAAGATACATTGAATCAATCCTGCGTCTGCTTGATAAAAGCTGGCAGTTATCAGGTTTATTGAAAAGATTTTTTTTAGCATTTGAGAAAGTAAGCCCATCAACATTGTATTAATGAGTACCTGACATTTGAGAGGAAGAAAAAAGGATCACCGGTAGGGAAAGGTTTTGATCCAATTATATGCAAAGAAGCGATTCAATATGTAATCGAGGACACCCACTTCACCAGCCAATGAACCCGCTCTTTCTGCCTCTACTTGGCTTTATTAGCCAGTAGTTACCACTAAGCGCATAAACTCTTTTCCTTTAATAGTAGGTATATACAACTTGGTTGGAAACACGGAAATCACTAGGTTTATGTCTAACCTGTTTCTTGTTTCCCAAGCGCCAAATAGGGAACTTAGCAATTATGATAAAATACATAAACTCAAAAAAATACCTGTAATTTTCACTATGTCAATTCGCCGCATCATCTACACAAGTCAAGCTACGAAGCAATTCGACACCCGTAACTTGCTCAATTTACTGCATGATGCACGGGCTTTTAACTCGATAGACAAGATCAGCGGCGTTCTCATACATAAAGAAGGAAGTTTTCTACAAATAATTGAAGGCGAATCACAGGCTGTTGATGATCTTTTCACGCGACTCGGCAGAGATCCTCGACATAACGAAATCAAGATGATTCATGACACCTCCGTGAAAAATCGTATTTTCTCGAATTGGGCAATGGGTTGCGCGGATTTCGACGCGCCCGAATTAAGCTTGATACCTGGTATTCGGACTGATTTGAATGATCCTGAAGTCATCGAAGACCTCATTAACCGACTACCAGAGATCGCTAAATTATTGCGCGAGAACCTCGACTAATCAGCCTATCTACCGAGAGTAAAAAGGATGGAATACAATCGCTAACATTTCGACGAATAGGCATAATGGAGCAAAAAAACAATGCAGAGAGTTCCTCTCTTCTGGGTATTTCTGGGGTTTCATTGTTAGCAGGTTTCTGCGGCAGGCAAGCGATATTATTCTTATATACTATTGATAAATGTTCCCTACACGTATCCAACTTTACGTCCCCGACTTGGCATCTAAAACCAGTTATTCTCGCTTAATCTTTACTTGCTTAGGTTGGTGTAAAGCAGCGTCGGTTTACCCTATAACTTGACGCTTTTTTTACATTATTTTGAATTAAAAAAAATACTTTTTATGATACTCTTAACACCTCCAATTCTGAAAGCTCAACTCGGCTTTGGTAGAGACAGCATTCCTTTGGATTGAAAAAAAATAGGTTGTTTAATTTCGTACATACAATACTAGATTTAATGATTATTGATGATTTAATACAAAGTAAAATCGAATTTGTATTAACCTAGCATTTTGAGTTCCGGTGAAATCTTATCGTAAATAAACGCCAACCTAGATAAAATTTTGCCAAATTTACATCAGAATTATAGAAGTACTGAACGAATGGCTAGTGTTACACTAAAAGATATTGCTAAAAAAACTGAGTTGTCGGTCTCTACTGTTTCGCGATTATTGAATGATAAATACGACGCAAAATCTAGAAAAGCTCAAAAGGTCGTAAAAATTGCCCGAGAAATGGGGTATACGCCAAATTTCGCAGCGGTATCCTTACGAACAAACTCAACAAAAACCCTTGGTGTTATTGTACCCTCTATTAATGGTGGCTTTTTTTCGAATGTCCTCCAAGGAATTGAAAATGAATTAAAACGCTTTGATTTTCGGGTGGTCATCTGTCAAACAAACGACTCCTCATCGGAAGAAAAAGATGCCATTGAGCGATTGTCCAGATTCAAAGTGGATGGTATTTTAATTTCCCTTTCTGAGAATTCTCAAAATTTAGAATTACTCTCTCAACTGAATAAATTTGGTCCCAAAATCCTTCAGTTTGACAGAATAGCGACAGATACAGATGTTCCTTCCATAGAAATGCAGGATGAAAAAGCTGCTTTTCTTGCCATGAAGCAACTCATTGTTAAGGGGCTCAAGTCTTTTCTTTACATCGGAATCTCTCCTGACATTAGAAATAATACTAGTCGCTTTAATGGATATAAAAGTGCTATTACATCATCTAATATTAAGATAACGACTTTCTACCCATCAAAAATAAATAACAAATACGAAGATGAGTTGGCCGAAAAAATAAAGGGCATAGATTGTATTCTAAGTTATAACGACGCTATTGCCGTAGAGGCGCTTATGGCATTAAGGCAACTTAACATACCGGTTCCAAAGCAAATTTCTGTTCTAGGTTTTGATGATAGAACTTTTTGTAAATGGGTCACGCCAACATTGAGCAGTATAAGCCGACCCATAGAGTTGCTAGGTCAACACGCTGCTCAGAAAATGCTCCAGATGATTAATAAGGATATTGAAATTGATCACGTCGAGCTCAGCCTTCCGCAAGTAATTTTCAGGGATTCTGTTAGATAGCCCTATTTGTTCTGACTTGTTGGACTAATTTATTTTCTGTCTACTAAAAGCCGATTAACCAATGCTTATATTGAATAAGGGCGATTTTATAGCAAAATCATTACCTATTCGCATTAGTGATAAAACCTTCACATTGACTTCATTTTTCATGGAACTCTTCGAATTATAGATATGTATTTTACCCTAAAGCGTCCATTTTTGACGAAATGTTCACCGCCTGACTCATTCGTTTTTCGACCCTTTCTATTTTTCCAGATTGATCCAGCAGCCGGCAAACCTTTTGCAAGTAATATTCACTTTAGCAAAACAGGACAAGTTTAGTCTTCGTCAAGAAAACCTAATCAATTTTCAAACCCCTAAACTCAGCTGACCACTCTCATGATCCAGCAGCCATCGCTTTCTGGTCAGGCCTCCGGCATAACCCGTAAGTTCACCATTGGAGCCAATTACTCGGTGACAAGGAATTACGATGGCAATTCGGTTTTTTCCATTGGCAGAGGCAACTGCTCTTACAGCATTCTTATCCCCTAAAGCCATGGCTTGTTCTTTATATGATCGGGTGGCTCCAGATGGAATGTTTTGTAGCTCTTTCCAAACGCTACATTGAAACTCGGAACCAGGCGTAAGTAATTTCAGATCGAATTCAATCCTATTTCCAGCAAAGTACTCTGTAACCTGCGCAACTGCCTGCTTGATGTGTTCATTCTCCCCTACAACTATTCTGGCTTTTAACAATCGCTGCAGTTCTTCAAATTCTGCTTCCAGCATCCGTCGATCGGTAAACTCTAATAAACAGAGCCCTGCATCAGTCGCTCCTGCATACATAGGCCCTAAAGGTGTTGCAAACCGATACAAATTGATCACATTGATATTCTTAGCATTTTCAGGTGAGTCGTTCATAAGCTGCTTAAATGTATAGCCAAATCCACTCAAAGATTCGAATCCAGAGGCGTATGCCGAGGTGGTGACCTTCTCTCCTTTTTTGAGTGTTTCATAAGCCAAATTGATTCTAATCATTCTTTGATATGTATGAAAGGTCATCTCATGATGCGCCTTAAACCATCGTCGGATTTTCTCAGGACTGTAGCCCAATGTCTTTAAATCGTAATCCTTTATTTTCTGTGTCGGATTTTCCGTAATTAACCGAATGACGTGCTTTACCTCTTCTGGAGGATCATCTACGTTGCTGGTCGGCTTGCAAACTTTACAAGGCCGAAAACCATAAGCCAATGCCGATTTAGCATCATTGTAAAAGACCACATTTTCCTTTTTTGGCTTCCTTGCCCGACAAGTAGCAATACAAAAAATACCAGTGGTTTTTACCCCTACATAAAACGAACCTACATATTGACTATTTCGATCGATCAATGCCTGATAGTATTCTTCAATCTTGTCGAACTCTTCAACTACCATTGAAATAGGGTTTCAAATTCTTTGCTCCTCAATATATTTGACGCTAGAAGGTTCAATTCATTATTCATTTTCTGATGAAGGAAGTTACCCGTACTTACTCTTTTGACACCCAATTTTCGTAATTGATCGAAAGACGGAAGCCCTGGTATAGCCATCAGATTTAACGGCAACCGAGTGCTTTTTACTATTTCGGCTATATCAGCGCTGGAAGCAAGTAAAGGAATAAAAATACCAGAAGCTCCAGCTTGCTCATACAATTGAATTCTTGATAAAGTTTCATTAAGCTTTTTCGGAACATCTAATAAATAGGTATCTATGCGAGCATTGATAAAAAGCTTCTTTTCGATTGATTGTAATCGAGCACTGATTGTTGCTATTTTAGAAGCAAGATGCTCCTTGTCGCTTAAAACTCTAATATTATCCTGCACTACCGAATCTTCAATATTAATACCTATAATGTCTAATTCAACCAGCCTTAGTACATTTTCGAAAACCTTAGAAGGGTCTTTGGCATAACCGCCTTCTATATCTACTGATAATGGAATGGATATATTTTGTTTGATTCTTTTCACCAAATGCAACATCTCTTCAAACGGCATTTCTTCGCCATCTTCATAGCCGAGAAGGTTTGCCATTGCCGCACTTGAAGTGCCGATTGCTTGATAACCTGTCTTTTCGAGGGATTTGGCAATGGGCACGTCCCATACATTTCCCAATAAAAATGGTTCGCTTTGAAGGTGTAATTCTGTGAATATTTGATGATGGTCCATTGTTTGCCTTTTGGGCAAAGACAATACTTATTGAATAGCTCAGCAACCGAAAAATGAACGAGTATTTTTATTTTATTTTTGATCTGGCAATTTGTGTGACCTCTTTTAGAATTCCGTAAAGCAAATCGATATCAATATCCTCCTCCTCGTCAAAGTAAATTACCTTAATCATTTTCCTTCCTTCGGATAGTAATGCGGGATGGTTTATCTCCATTCCAAAACCAAATCCGAGGTATGGCCGATTTGTTTTATTTTGAATCGTCAAATAGCAGATCATGTTTTTACCCAAGCTAAAAAAAGGCGTTCGCCATTTCCAACTAACCTCCATTTCAGCATCATACCGTAAAATCAGGTCTTTCAAAGCCAACAAGAAACCCTTCATTGGCTCATCTTTGGAACCAAAATAATTGTCCAGCGGTGTTAAATCCATTTCAATAACTTAGCAAAATCATAAACTAAATTTAGCTTGTTCATCTTTGATTTCTATAATTGCATGTACCAATAAAAATTATTTGAACTAGGTGAACTTTGGTTTTGTTTTGCATTCCTCAACTAGGGATAAGCATATCAATCTGAGTTTGATTTATAACTTAGCTAAAAATACCTCTAACATGGATAGTTAGAGTAAAGT
>JBLIIJ010000128.1:0-8867 GCA_047635055.1 Cyclobacteriaceae bacterium
TTCCTCAGCACCACCTTGTCGCGCTCCGATATATCCATAATCAGGATGATTCGAGTCATGGCCTTCTCCTCCATATCCTTTAAGAATGACAAACTGCCCCAGTCCATCTGTATTTAAAAAGACTCTTTTGGTTTCGTCTAATGATTTTGAAAATGGATTGGTCGCCTGACTGGCAAAGTTCATTGGGATTCTAAAAACAACCCAATCTTTGACTCTTTCCGATCCATAAAGATTGTTCATGATACGCCGAAAAGCCATTGCGCCATCTTGCCAATCAACTTTTTTATCATCATTGGCATTATCTGTCAAAATGATTTTTACTTGTGGTAATGGATTTACTGCACTCATTTTGTCTGCCCTATACAACCATGAACCACTCCAAAGGCTGGTATAGACCAGCTCGCTCTTCAAATAGGTCTTTTTTAGAATTCTATTATTATCCGTTTTCTCTTCCACCGCATTTGTCCAGATATCTACTCGCCGTGTGTGTCGTTATTTCATAATTCCAATGACTATAAATTTATTTCGTCATACCATTTTGAGATTCCTTCTCCAATTTCATGTGGAAAATCTTCCTGGAGGAAATGTGATCCTTCTCCAAGATTAATTAGCCTTGTATTTTTAAATTCGTTTCTTATTATTTCAAGATCTGGTTCTTGAATTCCAATGCCAGGAGTAACGTAAAAGCATAATTTGGGTATTTCCGTTTCTTTAAGCCATTTCGAATAGTCCATTAATTTTTTGGCACTGAATTCTGGCTTTCCCTTTATTGGGAGATCCTGGGGCCACCTGTGCAGAGGTTTCCTGCTTTTGGCATCAGGATAGGGAGCTGCGTAATAGGCCATTTCTTCTGCCGTTAATTCCCTTACTATCATGTCAGGAAGCATTTTCTTAATAAAGAGATTACCCCTTTTTACCATCAGGCCTCCGATGAAATCTGTACGCATTAATTTTAGCGCAACTTTGATACTTCCTGGCATTGTTTCAAAACGAGGGACATCAATTGAAGCTTCCATAAAGGCTATTGCCTTTATATTATCTCGGTTCATGTTGGCATAATGAAAACCCATCATTGCACCCCAGTCATGTAAAACCAAGGTGACATTTTTAAGACCTAATTGCTTTATAAATTCCTCCAAGTAATTGTAACTATCAATATAACCATACTCGATATCTGGCTTATCGGATTTACCCATTCCAATATGATCTAAAGCGATACACCTTCCTTTTCCAGTCATGTAGGGAATAATATTTCGCCACAAGTAACTCGAAGTAGGATTTCCATGTAAGAATAAGATAGGATCACCCTCGCCTTCGTCTATGTAGTGCATTTTACTACCCAATACTTCAATGTATTTTGACTCAAAGGGAAAGTCTGCTGATATTTCCTTTTTTGGTTTCATTTTATCTGATTTAGTTTGAGAATAAAGGGTTGTGGGAGTTATTAGAATAAATACGAGTAAGTAACCGATTGAATTTTTCATAGTATGGAGATTACTTATTTGAATTATTAGGATGCGGCTTTCCTGTTTCCAAATAGAATTTCAACTCTTCCGCAAGCTCTTGAACAGATGCTGTTAATCCCATTTTCAGCTTGATTTCCATTTCTGCAGGTAAGGGCATTTTAGGTTCCATGGTAAAATCCATTGATAGCGTTGTTAAATTTTCGCTTTCACTAACCAAGGACCATTCTGCGCCGGCCATTTTTGCTATTTCTGGAGCACCCTGAGTAATGACATAGCTCAATGTGTATCTATCCGGATCGAAAGCTGTGAGTTCTTGCACTGTATTCCCTCGATCAGTTGTAGTATCTCTAAGAGAATATTCAAGTCCACTAAATTTCGCTCCACCACCGGGTTTGGATGTTTTAAAATTACTAGACCACTTATCAGCGTGCCCAAATTGGTTACCCATAACTTCCCATACTTCTTGTATCGGTTTTTTGATTGTTAGTGCCACTTTGATTTTCATGATATACGATGTTCTTGTTGTTATTAATATTGTTACATCGGTTGGATACACGATCAATCAAAGTGTGACAAAAGCATAAAAAAAGCCAACCATTTAAAGAATGGTTGGCTGTAAGACCGACTATATGTGGGGATTTCTATTTTCCAGTTATTTCATCAAAGTACTTATTGTAGTTTGAATCATTCACCAGTTCACGAATGATGGATTCTTTATCCAAAGCTTTCTTTGTTGGATGATCTTGGAAAAACTCAATATACTTTCTATCAACTTTGTCAGCGACTTCATCAGCTACTTTGCCAGCATATTCAGCTATTGTAGCGCTAAATTTAGGATCAAAAAGCTTCTTGTCTGTTTGCATTCTCCCTGCAGCCTCCATGGCTTTAGCTTTTTTGGAGCAACGACAAGGATTGTCAAGGTTTACAAGTCCACATTGTTTATTCATAAAAGCATGAAATTCCTTTCTCGTACGCGACAATTTCTTTCTGAAATTATCTTTACTAACCGCGAATATTTCAGCGCCAAGATTATGGTCAATTTGAAACACATCACCTAACAAATATATTAATCGCTGCTCTCTGGTTAAACACATAAGCATTCCAGACATGCAACGAACTCGTGCAGTTTTAGTGCGATCAACTTGCTCCTCTTCTTCTTCAGCCGAAAGGTCTGGGCTTGGAATAGCATTGAGCTTATTAGCAAAGTCATCAAAACTCTCCCATTTATCTTCCATCGGTCTCCTTTTGGTTTGCATAAATTCATTGAATACGATTCTATAGAGCCATGTTCTAAGAGAGCTATTTCCTTTAAAAGTGGATAGCTTAGTTATAACCTTTATTAGTACTTCTTGTGTAAGGTCACTAGCTTCTTCCTTATTGTAAGTGAATTTCCAAGCGACATTATAGATGAAGGATTCATGTGCTACAATCAGTTCGTTTAAAGCATTTTTATTTCCTTCCTTGGCTTGTTCAATGAGCTGTTGGTCATTTGCCTCATTATAACTTTTAGAGAGTGGATTTTTCATAGTGTCTTTTCTATTGGATACAATGCTTCTCAATATGTGACAAACTTTTTGAAATTAAACACCACTTCAATCTTTCGGTTGTATGCCCTCAAGCTGTGTTAAGTACTAAACTAGTGAAACCTGCTGCACCGGGCAAGGGGGTGCTTCAAAGTATCAGAAAATCAATAAGCTCCAAAAGGTAAAAACTCCTGCGAACCGCACCCAGTATACAGCACCGCTCTCAACTGCAGATTCACAGTTGAGTTGTACATAAGCGACCAGAAAGCACTTTGGCATATAACAGATAGCACATGTTACCCTCAGCTATTGTTGATATTCGTTCGTATATCTCCGTCCCCAAATTCCCTGTTTGTAAGGTTGATAACCAAGATAGTTCCTCGTGTGAGTCTTGATTTCATTCACAAGTTCGTTGTAGTTCCTGTGATAATATTGGACAATATCAATTCGTTCGTTGGTTCTTGTGTGAAGGGTGAAAACCTCGATCATTTTAGTTCGATATCTTCCTGTTATGATGGCTGAAATATGATATCCAGTGATTTCAGTCCAAGGTATTGTTTTGGATCTCATTGTGAGGATATAGAAAATATTTAATTCACGTTCATTGAGTTCCACTGTTACTAGTTCACGAAAAAGTTTTCCGAATGAGTTCGTTGTTAAATAAACAGTTAGAAAAAGCATCAGGATTGATCCTGCAAGTCCTAGATATGGAATGTCTAGTTCTTGGTATCTGGTCGCAGTGAAAATTGAGAAAAACGCACCAACTGTTCCTAAGCTTCCGAGTAAAAACAAAAAGATTGGAATTTTGAGCTTAAGTTCGCTATTCATGAATTTACGGGCATTAATTGATCATAACGACTAGCTATTTCACGTGGCGTTGATGCAATTTAAGGTGTCGGATTCAAAGTAGGAAAGATCTCCGATTTTTCCATCCGCCCGTGAAAATGATCCCTTTTTGATCCAATGACTAGGTGTCCCCATGTAAATCGGAATTCTTTCCGGTGCTGACAGAAAGCAGAAAAGTTCGCTTCACTGCTAAACCGCCATAAATAGATCATGTTGTATGCTTTTATTCCATTCCAAGCTCAACCATAATTGGCAGGTGATCTGAACCTATAAAGCCACCAACACTTCTAGATTTAACCGATAATCCTTCTGAAATTAAACAATGATCTAGCGTTGTTTTCATCATGCTAAACCATGTTGGCCATGTTGAAAGAATTCCAAACCCGTTTCGAGTATCTATCAAGTTAGCATCTTTAATTAGTATTTTAAAGTGGTTGGAAAAAGAAGAGCAGTTCAAATCGCCGATCAAAATGAGTTCATTCTTGCTTTGAATAGCGTAATTTGATAGAGCAAATAACTGACTATTTCTACTATCGAAGTATTCTCTTCCAACAGGAGGTAATGGGTGTGTAGCCAAAAGAGTTAAACGGTCATGCCCTAGTTTGAATTCTACTTCTACAGATGGTAACCCCGAATTCCCAAGATTTAGGATTTGCGAAGAAGTTAATTCCAAACGACTATAAAGGGCAATTCCAAAATTATCATCACGCGGAATGACGGTCTGGTATTGATAACCTGACAAAGTTGGTTCCAGCATAATTTGCCATAATTCAGTCATTTCTTGAAGCACTAGAACGTCAGGGGATTCAGATTTAATGAAAGTTTCAACGGAATCAAATTCCCCGTTAGAGCTTAGTAAGTTTAAGCATACGATTTTAAATGTTTTCGAAAGGGCAAGATTCTTGGCTCCACCAACATATAGTGGTATGATCTCTGAGGCCGTTAGAACGGCAAATGGCAGAAAACATAAAGCAATTTTACGTTTCGTCAATAGCAGAATTGACAAGCCAAATGCAAATAAAATGAGGTATTGGAGTTTAAAATGACTGAATAGGTCAAAGAACCAATTGTTAGTTCCGAAATATCCGAGAACTGTCGCTAGTGAAGTAGTAATTAGAACAATAATAAGAAGGTAGTATAGTAATCTCTTCATTCAATTATGAATATTCTCAATTGTAGGTAACATTTTACTAACAGGACAAAAAAGTTCCTGTTATTTTCTGTACGTCACACCTAAATTAAGAAATTATTTCATCGACGGAACATGGAAGTGTGAGTTTCCGGTTCCAGTCCTCTCTTTATGTTTAGAGGGCTTTCAGTAAAGCATAAATAGACCTGCAAGATTCATAAGGCAACACCAATTGTTAAGGTATATCCTATAATAATGCCTTTGGCGCAACAAGGGTAATTGCCTGCTTTCCGGTGGTCCGCCATTTCATTGCCAAAAGAAAATTAGCTTGAAAGACAAATCTTCTACAAGGCCTTTTGTCTTTATGGTTTAGAAAGTCTTTTGTATAACCAGCATAAGGTAGTTTTGTAACTACTATGGATTCTCTTACTCAAATTGTTTTAGGCGCGGCTGTTGGAGAGGCTGTTTTAGGAAAAAAAGTTGGAAATAAGGCGATGCTCTATGGAGCTATTGCTGGAACGATTCCTGATTTAGACGTACTCGCTTCCCAATTTACAGATACAGCCACAGCACTTTACATCCATCGTGGATTTACGCATTCTATTGTGTTTTCTGTGCTTTTTGCGCCAATCTGTGGTTGGCTCGTTTCGCGTTATGAAAGTTTCAAGGATTTCAAAAGTTGGTCATGGCTGTTTTTTTGGGCCTTTGTAACGCACCCCATTTTAGACGCACACACTACTTGGGGGACACAATTGTTTTGGCCCTTTGATCTCCGCTTAGCCTTCAAGACCATATTTGTTATTGATCCTTTATATACGTTACCATTTTTAGTGTTTTTGATTCTTGCCCTGAGGCAAAAACGTACGACTAAAAAACGTCAGCTTTATAACAAAATGGGTTTATGGATAAGTTCTTCTTATTTGGCGCTCACTTTTCTTTTAAAGTGGATGGCATTTTCGCAATTTGAAGCTGCCTTAAAAACGCAAAACATAGAATATACGCAAATAGACACCAGGCCCTCGCCATTGAACACCATACTTTGGAGCGCAAATGTGGAAACTGAAAATGCTTATCTATTGGGGAATTATTCGTTTTTTGATTCGGAGATGATCACTTTTGAATCCTATCCCAAAAATCATGATTTATTGGGGGATCTTACCGAAGACGAAAGCGTTCAGCGTATGATTTCTATTTCTAAAGGATGGTACACCATCAACAAAAAGGAGGAGCTTCTTTATTTTAATGATTTGCGATTTGGACTTTTAAGCTTAGCACCACAAGCGCAAAACTTTGTTTTTAAGTATAAGATAGCCATCGATAGTTTAGGCAAAGTTGAGTTCATAGAAGAACCTAAAGATAAAAGTGACGGAAAAAAGTTACTATCCGACTTGTGGGTACGCCTAAAAGGAAACTAATATAGATTTTGGCTGTACTGACGTAATCATTTGCAAAGCTTTGCGGCTTTAGTTTAAACCTGGATCATGATCAACTAAACGCTTATGCAGACTTTGGTAATCACTGTATAGTATCAGGTCAATATGAATTTTTTTTTCTGTCAAATTAGCCATGCTTTGTGTAACAACTTCCAATTTCCACCAGTCGCAAATGACGACCGATAATTCCGATGAATTAATCGAATATGGAATGCAGGACAATTTGGTGGCATTATTTAAGGATACATTCGCTAAAGCATTTGTATCGATTATAAGTTGGTCCAGAGTGACTAACTGTAAATGATGAATCTTAGCTGCAATTTTGTACATTTCCCTCCCATCAACGCCACATTTTATTACAATATCAAAAACACTATCCCAATACCGATCATACTCGCAGGCAATTCTCTCCGAGGATTTAGCATCAAGCAATTCATGCGTTACACAGAATTCAAGAAGATTTTCTAATTTGGTAGACACACAAAAACTAATTAATGAAAGACGAAAAATTGTATATTTTATGCCTTTTAGCATATTAAAAGTAAGCTATTCCGAGGCACTTAACTCTCCGCTTAGCACTTGGTTTGCTAAATGACAAAATGTTAAATTTTTGCACATAACCAACATTAACTATACGCGGTATTGTAGGACGGGTCACACCTCTTGCTGGAGTATGACTATCGGGCCCTTATAGGGTTTGCCCCGGTTTGCCAAAACGTTCCATATGTACAATATGACTAATTCCATTTCCAGACTTACTAAACCAAAATCCAAAGCGAGCAGCGGCTGACTGACAAAAGATATGATCACCCATGTTCTCGTAACCCGTTTGAAGCAGATTATGGTCAACATACTGAACGGATATCTATGCTTTAATATTTTTTAAATTAAACGCTTCCAATTCCAGTATTACTAAGGTGCCAGTGGCATCTTGTAACAATACTTGATCGATTTTTAATGCGTTTTCGGGATTCATCTTACCTGACATAAAATGAGCACTTATCAATTTTTGACTGAAGTTTTGAATTTTCTGTTTGCCCAATATATTCTAAAGTAACAAGCATTGGCTATGGAAGCATCTAAAACATCAAGCCAATAACTGCAAATATTCACATAAATTATAGGTAACCGATGATAATAGACCGTCATAAATATCCTTTGTACTCCAAAGACATATATCCCTATGCATCCTGCTCATCTCAAATTGCTCATGAAAAGGCGCACGAACAATAATACTCAAAAAAATATTATAACGTTGTATGTTGAATATAAGTATATTAGTCTTATTGTCGGGTGAAAAACAGTAGCCTTTCAAGAGGTTATTTGCCAGAATTGCTGATCACAAAGCATGTGGAATTGGCAAGTTTACCAACATACCTAGCCGGCACTAAGTAAATCACCTAAAATTTAATTTTGCTGATTCCCTCATCTATGAGAGCTCCATCCGCAAGACCTTTGAATTCTCTAATAAATGTTTCAACTAGCACAAAAGTCATGAATATATGCAAAGACAAGAATAATACCGGTTTTCGATAATCTATTAAAACAAACCGCCATATTCCTATTGCTTTTATTTGACTCGTTCTTATATTTAGCCAATCACTTCAATTAGGAACACTCGACTACTTTGAAGGTTCTACCGGTTTGGGTGCACTGACAAATTCCAGAACCTCCACCGGTAATGTTGGTACAAATGCTGGAATAATTACCGGATTTCCATCCCCCTTGTTAGTTCGGGATTTGAGAAGTCTTTTATGCATTCTCCAGATCTAAACGAAGAGACCAAAATGAATGCAAAAAACCAGTGAAGGGTATTAAGAAGCTGATATATCATGGATGATACAATTAAAATACAGGCGAAAAGGAAATAAAATAAACTTGAGCCAATAATACCTTTCACTTTTTACACAACTGAACCACCATCACAAGACTTGAAGGCAGCCTTTACACTTAGCCTTACAAGCGTATATTTTTATTATTAGCGGCATATTGATTGGTTATTACACAATTTTCGTACAAATAAACCGTCGGAATAAATTGATAACCGGTTTGAAACTTTAATAATTAAACACTTGATTAATGTACTATCTAGTATATATAAGTCGTGCTAAAAGTACATTATCTGATAATGAACTCCTCGATATATTGCAACAGTCAAAACGGAATAACCGAAACTTAGGTATTACAGGAATGTTGATCTCTTTGAGAAATCAGTTTATGCAAGTACTAGAAGGCGAACGTGATACCGTTCATTCCTTATACAAGATAATAGCTGTCGACCAGCGTCATATTGACGTTCGCATTTTAATTGAGGGAGAAATTCCTCAACGAAACTTTACCAATTGGTCTATGACCTTTCAAAGAATGCGACCTAAAGCATTCGAAAACTTAACAGGCTTTCGATTCTTATCAGAGTTTTCGAATATGACTGAAATAAAAGACCATCACCATCCTGCAATTATATTCTTAA
>JBLIIJ010000129.1:0-8722 GCA_047635055.1 Cyclobacteriaceae bacterium
AGATGGTTAGAGCGTCGGATTCATAACCCGGAGGTCGGGGGTTCGATCCCCCCCCTCGCTACTACAACCCTCTGAAATTCAGAGGGTTTTATTTTTTTTAGGCGCTAATGAATGCTAAGATTGTTTAGATTCAAATTAGTTTTTTTCTTATTGTAGGGGCTCTGTCCAGCTATTTTTAGATGCCTGCTATCATAAAATACCTTTATTATATCAGTTAATAATCGTTCGATTGTTACTTTAAATCCATTCAAAAGGTAAAATTTTCCTTTTGAATGGAAAACAGATTTAGAAGTTAAAAAGTCTAATTCCAATTATTTGTCGATTGGAAATTTCGAAAAATATGTGTTTTGAAAATAAAAATTGATTGTTAAAAATTACTTTGAAGGGATCATTAGTTAGAAGTAATGCAAATCAATTCATACTTAGTTAGGTTGTCCCCCATGAAAGATGCTTCGAAAGTGCCTAGCTATAAAACAAATGCTCCGTGTAAGTATTTCTTTTTTCATATCCACCGACTTGTTAAATGTTCATAATGTTCAGCGCCGCGTTATGCTCGTTTTTAAAATTATAAATCAAATACTTCGGAGCGAGCTCGCGAGTTATGAGGGTGGGTAGCTTTGCTTATTGTCCAATGCAAGCATCGGGAAATAAAGTGCACCATTTATGATTCAATTTATCACATGCGACATCAAAAAAAATATTAACGAACAGAGAGCCAGACAACATCAAGAGTCTATGAGTGGCATAAATAAGATTTAGCCAAATTCTCATTTTAATTCTATCAGTTGTAAGCGAGGGTGTATCTTGGTATATTACTGCTTTTA
Organism: Cyclobacteriaceae bacterium; assembly: GCA_047635055.1. GTDB lineage: Bacteria > Bacteroidota > Bacteroidia > Cytophagales > Cyclobacteriaceae > JAVJRN01. Next base: position 825 of record JBLIIJ010000129.1, read on the forward strand.
ATATTACAGAATCGCCCATCTAGGTTTTATTAATTGACTAATAACCGGTGGCATACTGGCTGGTGATTCATCATCCTGTTGATCAGGTTTTTGAATATCTAGTCACGTGTTCCATGTCTATTGAACCTGTAGCAATATTCGTCGAGATAAGCTTAGATATACTCCTTACTAACATGGTGATGAATGCCGCGCAACCATCTCTTCAATTGCTTTATAAACCTGTGCATAAGGTTAAAATTAACACCAGGGTCACTTTTTGTCTGCACTATATTCCAGTCCTTCATCAACGAAAGGTATCCTTTCCATTGATCTGTATCAATCTGCTTCACACTTTTTTCTATAGGAAGATTAAGTATTTTACCTAATTCCACGGCGGAGAAACTAGAGATACTTCTGGCGTAAGCTCTACTAATTCCCCCACTCTCACCTTTTTCAATCACAACACTGACTTTCTTCTTTTTCCCGCTCCTCGATCTCTTTTACCAGATACTTTCTCTCCAAAAAAGGCCTCATCAACTTCACAATCCCCAGTACTAGCCATTGCCTTTCTTACCTTGTGCATAAAGAGCCAAGCAGTGTTTCTATTTACATTATATTTTCTTGCCATCGCAGCTCTTTGTCGTTGTGGACATCTCAAAAAGGATCAAGAAAGCTTTCCTCAAATCAAATTTCACTTTATGGAAGAGCGTATTTGAAGTGACTGATTCGCAATGCCGGCAACTTTTACATACCCGCTGGAATGGATCATCCTTTTTCTTCCAGTAAGTGTTATGACTTCATTTACTACACACGAACCCGTCGCGCCACTTGATATCGGCAAATATTTTTTGCACTCTTCCGAGTCAGAGAACCTATCGATGAAAGTTCTATCATCTAGTTAAAATAGCATCATTCCTATATTTAATTATATTTTTATAATAAAATATTGAACAATTCTATCTTCTTTTATGTACCTTTAATATGATTATTCATTTTAATAATTGCATTAATTTTAGTTATTTTTCGAAGCTTCAACAATCATGTCACAATTTCAGCCAGTTAGATCTCAGCGAATCGATCCTACGTTAAGTCATCCAAAATTCATCCAATTTCTCATGCTCTTTTTCGGGTCTGAGGGTAAAGACCACAAGCGATTCCTATATAAATTGAATAGAAAAGTATGGGGTCCCGTAATGGTAAATAAAAACAAAGAAGCTCAACGGAACCATCATTTTGCCACTTGATATCTTATGATTGATAAAAGGCCTACTTTCAAATCTTTGGTTGAAGTCAGTAAACCTGTAAATCTCACATCTAATAAGATTTAAAAAGACGACTAATTTTAATCGCAATTGAACGGTAGTGCCTAGGATTTTCTGCATAAAGATTGATAACTTGGCGTGAATTATTTCACCGCAATGTCAGAGCAATCAAAAAACCCATTCGCGATTATTTGGTATCGTTTAAAAAGGCTCGATGAACTAAAGAGTTTTATTGAAAGTAATAAGTTTCAATATACCATTATCGGGCTAATCCTTATAAATGCGATAACTATTGGGTTGGAAACATCTTCCTACGTTACCAACACGGTAGGCACTTGGTTGACAGAAATCGACAAATGGATATTAGTTATTTTTACTTTAGAAATTTCCTTAAAGCTGGTCGTGTATCGACATAGGTTCTTCACAAACGCTTGGAACCTCTTTGATTTTATCATTGTAGCTATTGCATTAGTACCAGCAGCTGGCCCACTTCACATTCTAAGAACTCTGCGAATTCTAAGAACAGCCAGACTCATAAAAAATGTCCCTAAGCTAAGACTAATCATCGAATCGTTGTTAAAGTCTATTCCTAGTATCGGATGGATAGCACTTTTACTACTCATGATATTTTACATATTCGCGGTAATTGGAACAGATCTTTATCAAGAGAGTTTTCCAGAATATTTCGGCAATATGGGAAAGACATTCTTTACCCTTTTTCAGGTAATGACTTTAGAAAGTTGGTCATCGGGTATCGCACGACCGATGATGGAGGAGCTTCCCTACTCCTACATGTTCTTTATTCCTTTTATATTATTGGCCACTTACACCACATTAAATGTATTCATAGCTATTGTAGTGAACACAATGAACGAAATAAACCGTGCAGAAATGAAGGAAGAGGAAGAAAGAATGAAGCAATTCGTTCATGATGAACATGCAGAAATGTTAAAACATCTCCGGACGATCACTCAAAAAATAAGTCTGCTTGAAAAGAAACTAGAGAAAGAATAGTCATTATTTTAACGCTGGATTTTTATCTATTAACTCTCCTTTATCGTATTTGTAGGCAATCGTCATTTCGCCTTCCTGATTAAACCACTTAGCTATTCCATCGAGTTGTCCTACATTATAGAATGCTTCTTCCATGATATTGCCATTAGTATAAAATTTCCTCGCCACACCTTGTAGTTTGCCATTCTCATACGTTTTTTCCTCAATGAGTTTCCTTCGATTGTATTGTTTATACTCTCCATGTAATACCCCGTCATGGTAGTTGGCTTTGGACTGCAATTCATTGCTTTTAAAAACAAACGTAAGCCCCTGTTGCGCTCCTTTATAGTAATTTATAATACTTGTGACTACTCCTTTGTCATTATATTCTGTGTAAGCCCCACTCTCAAGGCCGTTGAAAAAATCCCCTTCCGCTGCTATCATCTCCCCATTTCGAAGGATTACATGAACCAATCCTGGAAAGTTGTCGTATTCGATTACTTCAGCTCCCTCCGGAATTGTGTTTCCTTCCGGTGGAGAATAAGTGTCTTTTGAACAACTTGAAAGAAGGAAGATCGAGAATAAAATAGTGGTGTTTTTGAAAGTCTTAAATTTCATTATTTTACAAATATTAATTTTATCTTCAAAAATAACAATAAGCTTTAAATTGAATATCCTCCAGTAAGAAAGATCTCTTTTTCCCTTATTGGAAGTGCTATTTTTTAAAAATGAGTAAACTCATAAAATAAAGCCAGCTTTCAGTAAAAGATGAAAAACCGGTATTAATATATGGGCTAATTTCAGCATTAATGCTCATTTTGCTTCAATCGCTTCATTACAAAACTTTTATAAGAGATATTAAAAAGCAGTTTTTGGATTGGCAATAGCAGCGATTTCTATATGTTTTGGAATTTGGCTTGGCTTGGAGGTGATAAAAGAAAACAAGATGAGACGCTAAATTTCAAGAATGCTACCAAATTCAAAATAAGCAGTCGAGAACTGCGAGTATTAGATCTGATGACTGAAGGTTTTTCCAACCAAAAAATGGATGATCAGCTTTTTGTATCATTAGACACCATTAAAACACATAATGCTAAAATATTCCAGAAACTTCAGGTAACCAGACGCACCCAAGCCGTTAAAAAAGCAAAGGATTTAAACATCATTTCTTACTTGCCAGTCAAAAACTAACTGATTATTATTAGTCTCTTTAGTTGGCGCTGCATTAGATAAGAAAATGGATAGATAATTACTAGCTATAAGTGATTCCAACAATTGTTTTGGCAAATTCCGACAAATCAAAGTTCTAAAGAATCACTTAGTTAATGAATCCGCTATTTAATTCTCTAAAAAGCATTCTTATAAACTCTTTAACCCAGGTCCTCGACTAACTTTTCCCATTTTTCATTCAAAGTATCTAGTTTGACCTTTCGTGTTTGGTAGTTACTGTTTGTCTCTGCAAGCTTCTTATCATTTTCATAAATATCAGGCTGTGCTAATAGCGTTTCTATTTTTTTTAGCTCTGACTCCATCACTTCAATTTCATCCTCTACCGATGAAATTTCCTTCTGCTTCAACTGACTGCTATTATCTGTCTTAGGCTTTGAGCTGTCCTTTTTCTTATCAACAGCTTTTTTAACGCCTAAGGATACACTCGCTGATTGTGCTTTTTTCTCTTGCTCTCTCGTATACCACCAAAACCATTCATCATAACTGCCCGGGTACTCTTTAATTTCTTGATCCTCAATCCACCAAATTTTATTCGCTATTCTGGATATGAAATCTCTATCGTGAGAGACAACAAGAAAAGTACCCTCGAATTGGTTTAATGCCTGAACCAGAATACTGACCGACATAATGTCCAAATGATTGGTAGGTTCATCCAACAGTAAAAAATTCGCTTCTGATATCAATGTTTTGGCCAATGCAACACGGGATTTCTCGCCCCCTGAAAGCACTTTAATTTTCTTAAACACTTCATCATCAGTAAATAAAAAACACCCAAGTACTCCACGTAGTTCTTGATCATTCTTCCCAGATCCAGCTTGTTTTAGTTCCTCTAGTATTTCGTTTTCGGTATTTAAGGCTTCCAATTGGTGCTGCGCATAAAATGCATTAATCACATTATGTCCCGTCTCGACTGTTCCTTGATATGGCTCATTGTCAGTGACTATTCTCAGCAGTGTTGACTTGCCCTTCCCATTCGCCCCTACTAGGGCAATTTTATCTCCTCGTTCGATATGGGCATTTGCCTTTTGCAAAATTTGCTGAGTACTGTAAGCCTTAGACACGTCCATGATCTTCTTGACGTGTCGGCCTGATTTGGTGCTACAATTAAACTTGAAGTTTACTTGCTGATTTTCATCAACAACTGCTTCTACTCGCTCTAACCGCTCTAATTGCTTCACTCTCGATTGAGCTTGCTTTGCTTTTGTAGCCTTAGCTTTGAACCGCTCTATGAATCGTTCTGTTTGTTTTATTTTCTGCTGCTGATTTTCGAAAGCATTTTGCTGCATTTCATTTCTTAGCTCCTTCTCTTCCTCATAGTTGTCATAGTTACCTACATATACGTGAAGCTTACGAGCATATACTTCCACCACCTTACTCACACAGTTATTAATGAAGGTTCTATCGTGAGATACGATAATAAATGCCCCTTCATAACTCTGCAAATAACTTTCAATCCATTGAATAGATGGTAAATCAAGATGGTTGGTTGGCTCATCTAATAAAAGAAGCGAAGGCTTTTCAAGTAGCAATTTTGCTAACATCACACGCATTCTCCAACCACCAGAAAACTCACGTAATGGGCGTTGCAAATCTTTCGTAGAAAAACCTATGCCTTCCAATATCGCTTCTGCTTTTGCTTGAATGGTGTACCCTTCTAGCGCTTCAAACCTTTCTTGTAGCTTCGCGAGCTTATTTACCAGATCATCAGTATAGTTGGTCTCCATCTGATGGAGTACATCATCAATTTGCCGCTGAATTTTAAGGGTCTCGCTAAAGGCTTCCATCGCTACTTGAAGTATCGAATCATCAGTGAGATAAGAAAGCAAATCTTGATTAAGAAAACCGATAGTTGTTTCTTTACTCATGTTTACCTCGCCGTAAGTAGGCTCAGTATCTCCGACAATCATTTTAAGTAAGGTGGACTTACCAGTTCCATTCAAGCCAATGAGTCCAATTCGATCTTTTGGAGTTATAAAAAGGGACGCTTCATCATATAATGCTCGCTCTCCTAAATAATACGAAAGGTTATTGATACTTATCATGCCGCAAAACTAGAAATTCTAGCTCCGGTTAACCCTATGATTGTAATTTTTCGAAAACAAGAAGTCAAATTTTCAAAATGAGGGAATTCCTCTAACTTTAAAATATGAAAAAACTACTTTGGATAATTTTAATCATGGTCACAGTTAGATGCTCTTCAAAACAAGAAAAAAATCAAACTGCCATCATTTTTTCAAACAAGGATAGTGAGAATATCACCAATTCAGACGGATTAAATCTGGCGAGCTTAAAACTTCCTGAAGGATTTGAAATTGATGTTTTTGCTAGAGTGAACAATGCTAGGTCGATGGCGATGAGCGATGAGGGTACCTTATTTGTTGGCAATCGAAAAGGAGATAAAGTCTATGCATTAAAAGACTTAGATGGAGATTACAAAGCGGATGAAAGATACATATTGGCGGAAGGCTTGCGCATGCCAAACGGAGTGGCTTTTAAGGACGGAGATCTATTTGTAGCAGAAGTTGACAAGCTTTGGCGGTTTGTTGACATAGAAACAAATCTTACTGCTCCGGTAAAAGAATTGATATATGATGACTATCCAACTGATGGGCATCATGGGTGGAAATATATTGCATTTGGGCCAGACGATAAATTATATGTTCCCGTTGGAGCGCCGTGTAACATATGCGAGAGTAAAAATGAAATGTATACATCTATAACAAGAATGAATCCCGATGGTAGTGATCGGGAAATTTTTGTGACTGGGGTAAGAAACACTGTAGGGTTCACTTGGCATCCTGAAAACAAATACCTCTACTTTACCGATAATGGAAGAGATATGATGAGCAATGATACTCCTCCTTGTGAGTTTAATCGTGCTACAAAAAAAGGTCAACATTTTGGTTATCCATATTGCCATGGTGGAACCATCAGTGATCCAGAGTATGGATACAAAAAAAACTGTGATGAATTTGTGAAACCAGTCCAAAATTTAGGCCCACATGTCGCTCCTCTTGGAGTTAAATTTTGCCAGAGTGATAGTTTCCCTGAAGAGTATCGAATGCTTGCCTTTATTGCTGAGCATGGTTCTTGGAATAGAGATGATAAAATTGGTTATCGAATCACCTCAGTTAGCGAAAATGATGGTGTGGGCGAATCTTACGAAGTATTTATCTCTGGATGGCTAAACGAGGAAACTCAAGAATCTTGGGGAAGACCCGTCGATATTTTATTTCTGAAAGATGGCTCAATGCTAATTTCTGATGATCAAAGTGGTACGATATATCGAGTGACATACAAGGCATAATTAATGTTATAATTCCTAATTAGCGTCTGTCTATAATGTCCACACGCTGCGTTATGTTCGTCGAAAAAATACTCTGCTTCGGCAGACCAATTACCACAAGGTAACTCCGCTTTTCTCCCTCTCACATGCCTTGATTATGAAAATTCTAGATCAGGCTCTGACTTTATGGACAAACGCTAATTAGTGAAAGACACTGCACAGTCTACAGGTACGTCACTCTTTATTTATGAAACAACTACAGTGTTTTGCTGAAAACTACTTGATTTTTTTTTTGAAGCAACTAATTTCGCATCAAATAACATACAAATGTTGCGTATAAATTGGCGTCCTTTTATAGTCACTTTTATTGATCTATTGCCTTTAACAAACAATTCATCCGTTTGAAATTGCGCTAACGCATCCGGGTTTAATAGCTGGTTGACAAGAATGTCTTCTTGCTCCGTCCATTCCGTATAAAACTGGCCTATCAAGTTCAATATTTGTCGACGAAATATCAAGTCTTCATAACTAAGTAGGTGACATCTAAAAATTGGTAATTCATATTTTGTAACCTTGAGGATATCCTCTTCTATTGATTTCACATTCTAAGCAAAAACAGTCCAGCTATCACTCATTGTGCTTGCACCAAGCCCAATGAGTAAATCACTATGTTGAATCGCATAACCCACAAAACTTCGATGAAGCTTACCCTTCTTAATATGCATGAACCAAATCATCCGTCTATTTTGCGAAATGATCCATTCCAATATCCACCTACTCATTTGAGGACAATAACTCTTTTCCCATTTGGAAAAAATTAATTTTAAGTAACCTCATTGGTTAATACTGCCTCAAACGATTTCTGCGCCGGCTTAAGGTGCGGCACATGTGTATAACTATAAAAGGCAATTCTATCTGGATTCAAAGCTATGGTTTGTTCCAAGGTTGATTTAACTGAGCAAATCGTTTGTACTGGAAGTCCATAGATTAAGTCATAATTAATAGACGTATAACCTCTAGGCTTTGCTAATGCTGTGATGCCTTTTATCTGCTCGAAGGATTGCCTCCTATTGATTAGTTTTTGTACTCTTAAGTCAAAATCTTGAATGCCAAAACTCACCCGACGAAACCCAATTTTATGCAGAACT
>JBLIIJ010000130.1:0-8675 GCA_047635055.1 Cyclobacteriaceae bacterium
AATAGATTTTGCAATTTGCCCTTAGTTCCGGCACTATGAAGGAATCTATAAGAATTGGTGCTCCCCTGACCTGTTACGATGTTGTTGATCGCGGAATTATAATCGAGTGCAATATCTATTGGTTCATCATGTCGAAGATCAGTGTACCATCTGCAATCTGCCTTGTCTGCTTTCAAAGGCGTTGCATGGCTATCTATGTACGTGAAATTCGTAGCATAATATCCGTGTTTCTTGTCTGATAGGTCTTTATAAAATGGATTTTCAACGGCTGTCAATCGTTTATTAAGAACAGAAATATCAAAGACCACCCTTTCCAATTCACGTTTGAGATTTTTGATTGGCCCTGAACCTAAAGAATGGATATTATCTAATGTATCGGCTTCCGAAACGTAGACTAGATCTTTTCTTAATTCATTCAGTTCTTCTTCGAATTGCGCTATCAATGTTAGTTTATCCTTTTTTGCTTTTTTGGTTCTTGATCGATCAACTTCATTTTTAAGCTCATTGACTCTTTGAATGATCATCATTGTTAGTTCAAAAGCTTCGGGATCTGCTTCTTCTGCCATTCTATATAGCCAGTCCCCTTTGGAATCTTGTGGCCTATCTGTGGTTAGTAATATGCTATGATGTTGGCTTAGATTGCCAAAGTGTTCATCATTTCCTCGATTGGTGTGCATTACTTCAACGAATTTTTCATAATCGTATAGTTTGCACTCGTCGGCATGTATCCAATCTAAATCAATACCGTTTGAAATTCCCATTCTATCAAGGGAAATGAGTTGCATGCCCGATCCATTGCAAACATGAATAAAGTGTTTAGGGTCAATTGGGCATAGATAGGGTTTTTTTATTCTTAGATCTGCTGGTGCAAATTTCCTATCCCAATAATGGACGTTTTCTTTGAGACCATACTTGTTCCATCCTTTCAATATTTTTGGAAGGATGATGGTTAGAAGTTTGTCATAACTGACGGAAATCAAACCACCCAATGACCTGGGCATTGTGACTATGTTATTATAAGTAAAGTCAACGCCCGGCCCTTCTGTTTTTCCTGTACCTCTTCCCCAAAAGCAAATCGTAAGATGTGCCTTGATTATTAAGAACATCATTTGTGGGATGTTATGATGTACGCTCTGCTTACTTTTCGATATCGACATCTTCTGCAATATTTTGAAGTTTATCGGAGATCAGTTTCTTTAATTCCTTATCCTTTGGCAATTTGACAATAGAACTTCTAGGGAACCAACCGATTTGTATTTCAGGTAGTTTGATATCATCATATAGCACTGCGTCCCCTGAACCCATTGCCATGATGTAAGTCTGCTTTATTTTAGAGAGAGCAGCGATTGATTTATAATCTTTCAATATCACACAAGCTTGAATCCTTTCTTCAAGTCTGCCTAGTTCAATATCAATATGAAATTTTTGGTCTTTAATATCGGATTCACCGAATAGCCTTTGTGTCTTGTTATAGATCCGGTAAGCAGTTGCCTGGCTAATGTATTGACCATCGCTGTATTTTAATAACCTGACCATCATCGGAATTACCTTTAATCGCGAAGTATATTTTCGGATTAGGTCATAGCAAGCGTCCATGAAATTAGCCATTTCTTGTAGCTTCTTGCTTAGTTCCTCCCGTTCCAGTTCCCCTTTGAAGTGTTTGATTAGTGTTTCATCATCAAACTGCTGTGTGGTAATAATTTTTACTTCTGCTCTTTTAATATCACTCATAGCTTGAAATTTCAATGTCTTTGATCATACCTAATGCTTGTGTTTGGGCTGGTGAACTGCCCGCTTTAGCTAAGTCAATAATTTTTTTCTGAACATCGTACTTGGTTAGCAAGAAACCTGATTGGTAGGCCTTGTAAACATTAGAGTCAATATCTTGTAGTTCTGATTCAAAAATTTTAAGATCAAACTGCATGATTAGGCATATTTCAGCCTTTGTCATACATGCTCCCGCGTAACTTTGAATATCTGTTAATTCTTCTTCACTTAGTATCATTCACGTAGTGGTTTATCCATTTATGATCAAATAATGCAGCTTCACGACTAGTGAAGATGGTTCCCGCTTCTATTCTTCTGTTTCTGCTAAAATTGGCAGATCCAACGATGCTTACGCCAAAGTCATCATTGATGATGGCTGCTACTTTGGCATGGGCTTTTGTTAGTTTAATTGAATCTGCAAGGCTTTCAATTAGTTGGAAGCTTTTTGGGCTTCTGTCCTGTATTCGGTAATCAAATAAGCACGTTAACGATTTGATTAAACCTAATTCTTTTAGGTTGAGTAATATTCTGGCCGGTTCTTCTGTCAACGTCCAAGTGCATATCGTAAGATCAGCGGGGCCAGTTTGCTCCAAAAAATATTGAACCAGATGATGCATGCTCCAAGCTCCATCACTGAAAAACTTGAAAGTTCTATTTGGTTGGAAACCATCAAAACATTCTGCTATTGTCTGTTTTTGTTTAGTCTCATAGGTGAGGTTTAACAGCTCAATATTTGCTTTTGAAGAGTATGCGTGTGCATTTGTTGTTTCTTCATCATCAGGATTTTTTACAGTTGGTCTAAATAGTGCCATATAGTAGTTGATCTGCTTTAGATATTACAGCTTGGTAAAATGGAATAAGTTCTATTGGCCTTTCTCCTTTTTTTGCTTTGCTCATGTAGGAGATATGGTTGTCACGGATCCTTTTGATTTTCAAAGGATCTGTGACGCCTTCGAATACCGCTGAGAGTCTATCATTAGATTCTAACTGAGGGAGTTCTTTTCCTGCTCTTAGTAGATTGATGTCTTGCCAAATGTCTGTTTTTTGACGTTCGAACTGCAAAATTTTGGTAGCTACTTTCAATCGTTCTTCATCCGACGGGATATTTTCCAGTTGACTTCTTAAATAGTCTCTTTCAATCAGCAATTCGTTACGCTGTTCGATAAGAACGTCAATATCGGTAGAGCTAACAATGTGATTTGATTTTGTTAAATCCTCTGACATTGGTAGTTCCTCTATCCATGCGCTAAGAAATTGAATGACTTTTTTTTCACTAAAAGAAGTCTTGGTCATTTTCAAATAGCGATTTGCGAATGATTCATCCTTGTGTTCTTCAATGAATTTCAGGGCAATGATGTAATCGAAATCTGCAATATGTTTTTCTATAATAGATCGCTGCATGCTGCGAAAATGGGGAGGGCAGTTGCCAATCAAAAGGACAAAAAAAAGCCAAACGTTTAGTTTGGCTTTAATATTTAGGGTTTAAGTAATTTTACTTTGGCTTCTTATCCAAAGTGGGCGAAGGTTTTAATCGTTGGATAAAAGGACATTTTAAGTCCATTAGCTTTTCTGCTTGATCGACGGTGATCTTCCTAAGATCATATGTCTTTCCTCTAATATCAATTTCCCCTGGTATCACACCAACGATTTCAAATTCTCCTTTAATATGAACGCTTGGAAGGTTGTCCTTCCTTAAGCGTGTCATTTTATCTTCTAAAGTCTCTAATGGCATATTAAAAAAAGTTTAGGCCTATGCGGCTGGTGTTAATGGAATGGTTAGGGGTACTGCTTCGGTTCCGTACATAAGCGATATGGTTCCGGCATGTTCAAAAGTGATTTTGCAATCTACCTCGTCACTGACATCTGCACCAGATGGAATTTCAAATTCTTCCAACATTGCTGGAAGATCTTCTTCACCAATAAATCTAGGTTGACCAGACAAATCATTGACAATGAAAAACATTTCGTCATTCATATGCTGTTTGATAAATCCGATGACATTGGCTGTGATCGCAGCTCTAACAATTTCTAGTTTGTTGAGTGCAGATTTTGAACCTCTTTGCCCAGCTGATGTACTCGTCAATGATGATTTACGAATGGTAGCATCAAAGTAATACATTTGATTCCCTGTGGACATTGCTACCGCTGCTGATAGTGTTCCTACTTCTTCCAAAGTACTAGGTGAGGCGTTTTCAGTCGGCCATGTTTCCACTTCATCGACTAGACCAAAATATATTCTTCTTTTCAGTCCGGCTCCTTTTGTTGAGCCGGAACCTTTGGTTACATTTTCTAAAGGCATAGTACTAATTTTTAGGGTTCAATACTCCTGACTTGATGGAAACAAGATGATCAGCGATTTTCTTTTCCCCAACTTTTAATTCATTTGCTGCGATCTCATTTATGGTAAAAGTGTAATCCTTAATGGCCACACCTCGAGTAACTAGGTATTCTAGTTTTCCGACTTTTACAGTAGGAAATTTGGGCGCCCTTTTTTTCCCAGATTCGTATTCCGAAAGCTTGGCATTGAGTTCCCCAATATCTGCTTCGTGTAATTTTGTCAAAGCTTCTGCTTTTTCACAACCCAGTTCACTTCCTGCCAATGTAGCAAGTAATTCATCGATGTTAGAATCCTTGTGACTCTCCTTGAGAGCCACAATTCTTATTTCTAGTTCCGTTAGCAATTTCGCCATGATTATGATTGATCGTTTATACGTAAATTATTAAGGTTCTCAAATTCAAAACCCATTAACCATTTGTACCCCAGAATTATTTTCCAAAGGCTTTGATCTCTTACTTTGACCTTATTCATGTCATTCATGAGGTCGGTACCAAAATGGATATTTGGCAACTTCATGTTGCCTTGTACCATTTTGGCTTCTCCTGAAATCAATCGTCTTGAACCACCCATCCAGCTGCAAGGCTTTGCAAAACCTTTGCCAAAGGTGCCAGGAATGACTAGGTACTGTACCTTTTCTTTTCTGGTTTGATCGTAAACTGCATACTTAGCAAGATCATCAATACCATCCATCAATAATTCAAAATCTGTATTACTTTGCAACGTTAGGATGTTACCGCTTTTCATTGAATTTGAATGAGATCTTATTAACTCCTTTTGTGCAGCGATGGCCTCTGCTGGGGTGCTTATTGCTCCAAGTCCTTGCTCCACTATATCCGCACTTGTCACATAGTTCTCTAGAATAGTCCCTATTCCCTTACATATGGCTTCTGCGGTGCTGTTTTTCCATTTGGCTGGATGTGTTATGGGGGTTTCACCTCCAGCTGCTGTTGCGATACATTTGAAATACTCCATTATCCCATCAACGGTAATTGTGATGTAGTCACCTACTGCGTGACCTGCTCCATTTATAGCAGTGGCGGTACTGTTATCAAATCCAAAGAATGCCGTTTTATCGTTCATTTCTTTGGCAATACTTTTGGATATTTCGCCTAATGTCCATGGCCAGAATGGTATGGTTTGCGCTGGTGCCTGTGTCGCTGCGCTACCGGGCATTAGGTTTTCAGATAAGAAGGTTTCGCGGTATTCTTCAGGATCGATGGGTATTTCTCTTTTTGCAGGAAGTACGTTTAAGAAGTGATCCGTATAGATGAGATTTCCACCTTTTGTTTCTTCATCAGAGCTAAAGGGTCGAATCCCATCCAGTACGGCAAATTTGTTTAATCTCACTTTGTTTTTGACATTAACATGGACAAAAACATCATTTACAAAATCAAGTTTATTGATCATGTCGGTGATTATTTTATTGTACGTCTTACCTACATAAGCTGTCAATCCAGTGGTGTCAATAGTAGTGAAAAACGAGTTACTTGGCAGTTGTTTGGGAATGAGTCCAATCAATAGCACTGCTCCCATGAATACTACTGAGTAGCTGATGGGAACGCCAAAAATTTCCAATGTGTAGTTGTCCGTTGCAAGCGCAATGGCTATCCCGAAAAATAGGATGTAAAATAAATTGAATAATAGTTTCATGGTGCTTATTGTAGTTTACTCTTCATTGCTTTTAGCTCTTGATCAACGCTAGAGCTGAAATTATTTTCTTCTTCGTCCTCGTCAAATTCCTGTTGATCATCGGATTTTGGTTTTTTAGGAGGGTCAGATTTTAGGCCTAATTTTTTTGTTAGGTCTGCAATGATTTTGTCTTTGCCCGCAAGTTCATTTGTGATATTATCTCCCAAACTGACTCCAACGGTATATTCTTGGCCCAGGGCTTTGAAAGACTTTTTCAACTGATCTAAAAAATCATTAGTGCGATTTAATGAAGTTGTATGCTGGGCACTGCCGAGAATAACAACATCAACGCCCTGTTCTTGAAGTTCGGTTTGCACTGCTGCATAATCCTCGGGGCTTGCTTCGTTTGCTGATAGCTTCACTGCCAATTCGGCCAGTTTGCTAAGTTGAACTTTGCTCATATAAAATTTATTTTGATTTTTATTCTTGTTAGAAAAGAGAGAAAGGAATTTGTCGATTGTTCCTTGTTCTGGTTCATCTTCTATTCCGAATCTTTGGGATAGAAATTGGAATATTTTTGTAGGATTTTCTTTTATGAAATCATCCAACTGTGGATTTTCATTAAAGAACTGAGTGGCAATGACTGAAAATTTAGTGCTATTGAATTGTTCCGAAAACAGTTTGTCTGTGGCTGCTCCTTGATCTACTATATCAGTGAACATTAATTCTTTGAGTGTTACAAAAACCTTACGATCTGGATCGTATCGTTCTTTTTTGTCTTTTGCTAACCACTCACCCGAATAATCTCTTTGATGATACTCAACTACATATTTTTCGCCTTCGTCGTTTCGTTGGTAATGTTGCCCAATTGAAAAAACGATACTACACATAATAGCTTCGGGATCTTCATCAGCCATACTTAGCATCCAATCCTTCATTTTTGGCTTGGTAGGAGAGAGGTTGGCACTTTCGAATAAATTTAGATCAGCGATCATCTTATCCGCTTCGACTCTGAAATTTTTGAATCTGCCCATTTCCGAACCCAATGTCTCTGTTGACATATTAGGATGCCCGAATCTGGCTTTCATTCCTTTCTCGGCATGGTATTTTTGAGCGTATGCTATACCCGAATCGATAAATTCTTGCTCCAAGTGAACTCCATGGCCTTTGGCCTCTCCAACTTGACACAAAATTACGCCTTCAATTACACCACTTTCATGATTAACTGATTTTGCATTTTTAAAATTGACTTTTCCTGATTTAAACCATCGGGAGCTTTGCGGCTTGCTCATAATACAATGCTAAGCCTGAAAGAATCCGCTAATTAGGACGAAAAGAGCCTATATAATAGTAATTGGTAGCTCTGCATGACCAAGTGAACTTTCCCATCGCATCGTATATTCGTTGCTGTCCTTTGGGGCTTTGCCAGTGGAGAATGTTGTGGATTCTGTGGCGAAGGGAACCATCAACCATTGACCATTTAGGCTTTTGTAGATAAAGCATAGTTTAGTGTTGGTCCCTTTTTCGATTTGCTTTCGGACTTCTTCTCTTTGAGATAGAAATGAAGCTTCAATAATATGATTGTAGGATTCATTTTGCTTTTGAAAATCGTGTCCTGCCTTTCTTCGCACGAAGTGTAGCCTATCGAAGTGGGTTTCAAAATTCGCCAGGCTAATGGATAGTGCTACTCGCTCAAAATCCAAATCGAAAATATCCTTTATGTCTCTGTGAATAGCCACATATAGTCGAGCTATGCCACCATAATTGCTATCTGAGTGTTTTTCTATTCCTGCCATAATTTGGGTATTGTATTCTTAAATGTTTGTAAGTCTTTGATCTTTGCCAATTTTTATAGGCAGTATCAAAGGCATATTCGCTTTCTGTTATATTGTACAATACTAAAAATTCTCTTATTGATTTCCGCGTACTCTGTAAAGCGTATCTAGCTGCAGCATAATCAACCATCCTTTGGGTGAATCTTTCGCGAATGTGGTTAATCCAGCCATACAGCTTATATAGCTTGCTATCTTCTGTCAAAACATCGATGTATATAAAATCAGGATTTGGTTCCTGAAAGTATTTCCGATACACAGTAGATCTACTATATTTTGGAGGAATTACGCGATGTTGAATATGAATGATTCCATCCTTATAGGAATACTCACAAATTAGAAATTTCTTAATATGTGAGGGAACTGGAATCGATATGAGTTTTCTACGCATTCAATAAAATATTTACGTTAGGACAATATCCTGCCAATATAGTTAAAGAAATATGAAAAAAATCCCTATTTCATTTCCTTTATTTCATCGAGTATATATATGAACCCTCCTTGCAGATGTTTGAAAAACTGCTGTTTATCCATATCCGCTCTCATGAAATCAAACCACCAAGCATTGGGTAATTTTATCCAATATGGCATGTTAAGGATGATTTTACCTTTTTTGTGGCCCTCAGTATGTTTGAAAACATCAATGTTAGTGGCCTGTTCTAAGTGGTGTATTACTGATTCTTTCATATTGTGAATATAATGTGAAAAATATCACTAGACACATTTAGTGTTCTACCTGTTCTACCTGTTCTACCACCAATAAATAGTTGCTCTACTTCCTGTAAACCAAGATTTATTTTTTGTAGGTGTTCTCCCAACTGGTAGAACGCTCCAAGGTGTTCTACCAGTTGGTAGAACAATTGGGGGGTGTTCTTCTTTGTTCTACCACTTTCGCCACTGTTCTACCAACTCGTTTTAGCCCATTTCTAGCTGTAACTACCTGATATATATATAAATAACTTTTTTTTTATATATAAGGTAGAACAAGAAGAACAAGAAGAACGCATTGATGCTACTTTGAAAATGATTTTCCATTTTCATTAGAGACAAAAAAAAGTAATCGGCTGATTACGCCATATTTCTTTGAGGGGGTTCAAGGGGGAAAAAAA
>JBLIIJ010000131.1:0-8650 GCA_047635055.1 Cyclobacteriaceae bacterium
TTGTTTATTCAATCGATAGTAATTTTTGCTAAAAGTGCCTTCATGCCTTTCTGGATTCGTCATAATATAGAAAACACCACTATATCTCCATATATCATATCCATTAACACTGTCTGAATAATTTGTGCAAACGTCAACTCCTGTGCGTCTGCTAAGCACGCCCGACTCATTAATGACAGGTGATTGGCTAAAAAGGTGAATGTATATGAAGGCTATTTTATTAGCATTAAACCTGATATTCTTCGTTATTTCTCTCTGTTATTTTCGGTGCGCAATACGGGCGTATTCTGCACCATAATCTTTGGTTTGGTTACGTTTTTCGTCAGGTTGAATAAAGAAGCGAGCGCAGAAACAAAGCGATCAAATATGAAAGTCAGAAAATCAAATAACATTTTAAATAAAGAAGTTAAATAACTTGAGATTACTCAGTAAAAACCAAAGCTAGCCTATGACGAAATTGAAAAAGTAAGGATAGACGCACTGAGATCACAAATAAACAAACGCAGATTAATGAAATATTGCTGAGGGAAAGAGGGATGATAAAAACCTGGGCATTTTGATCAAGCATATGTTGGTGAGTATTTCAATTCATATTTAATAGCGGCTTACCTCTAAGTGCTTGAAATAGGATGAGCATTGATAACATCAAGTAAGATGCACCAGCCACAAGAACGATTTCTTTGGAGTTACTAGTATAGTAGCCTATCAGTGGGAGTACCTGTAATCCGTGCATTCCTGTAAAATGCGCTATTCTTAAATCGCCATTTTTGACACTCCAGTTAAAAAATTTTAAACCTGGACTTCCATCTGGAGCCCCAACCGTATGACTGAGTTGTGCACCCATAATTCCACCTTCAAAAGCGAATATGACGAATATAATTATACCCAACCTGATACCCCATAAATAGCTTTCCGAGATATCTGTAATTGTCTGCGTGAAAAATTGGAAACCAATTAACGCGGTATAAATGGTCATAAAACTAATAGCAATGCCCATAAGAGAGAACATAAGTCCATTGAAAGAATTGGAGACATTGAAATGTGATAACTCTCCTTGAGCGGCCTTAAATGTGATCCAAAAAAGCTCGAAGGATAAGGTGATGATAACGACCCATTCAAATGTGATAATGAAGTTGGTTTTTTCTAGATAGCCGAGATACCAAGCCATTGACCATACAAATATGACCGTGGAGAGGAAGAATTTTAAAGGTTTGATCCATGCATTAATACCAAGTATCTGGTTATCAGAAATATAAACCATCAAAGCGCAAATCAAGGCGCCAATAAATGCTAATGATCCAAAGATTGTTAGAGGTACGCTTCTGTGAAATGCTTCCGTAATTAAGTCCATTGTTTATCCGATTGACAGGAGTATACTATGTTGAACTGCAAATTGATTGTTATTTAATGATAAAATAGGAATAGGTAATGGTCAAACCTGAGATTTACCCTTTGAAATGGCCTCATTAAAAAAACATAACGCTCATTAAATAGTAATCTCAATGTTCAGGATAAAGTGTCTAATGTCTTGTACTCTTGGATTAAACTATCCATTCAAAAACTGATACCTGTCCTTTATAGGTTTCGATGTTTTGTTAACAATTGCTGTGATTATGGCGTGTTATCATTCATCCTAAAACAGGATGCTCTGTTAATAAAAATCAATCTACATTGGCACCAATATTTCCAACAGAAACGATTGGGTACTTATCGTCATCATCAATGTGAATCGCAATATATCCGTCGAAAGAGATCCAATCATCATAAGTATAAACGGTATTCGTAAGCTCTTGCCTTATGCTAATATTTTTATCATCAGAATTACCCAAGTGCGTCGCTATAAAACCAAATTTTGAAATGTTACCAAAATGAATATGCGCTAAATAGTTTTTGCTTGCATCTGTGCCCGACAATACCAATTCGACGCGCGTATATCCATTCGAAAGCTCCGCTAACGTTGCTATTGCCGATACCGATGATGCTCCGTAGGGATCAATGGTATAAGTAGCCGTTTTTCCAGTTGGTTTAACTTCATCTTCCCCGCACCCTACGAGAAATAAGAAAAGTAATATCCATATGTAGCGCATCACCAAATCAAGTTTATTGTAGGATTGGTAAGTATAAATAAGTTAACCTACCAATTGTTTAGTTTTGGAATAAACGAAAGTTGTGAGTTGTCGAGCGTACCTCACAAAATACTGTCACTGTGCTCGCTATTAACGTTTAAGAATAATGAAGTCAATCATTTTATTTGACAGTTTAGAAGAAGCAAAATCCATGATCTCACATCGAGAGACGAGAAGAGTTAAACTAGAAGGCAATACTTACGGCTTGACTAGGTTTAATGAAATATTTTACTTTTATGAAGCGTATTGTCCACATCAGGAATACTCTTTAATCCAAGATCAAATTGGATTAAGACCAGAAATAATATGTGGCTGGCATAGTTACCGGTTTAGTTTAGACGGTGGTGAAGAAAAGGAAAAGCGATGTAGAAACCTAAGAGTGCAAAAATTGAAGGCCAACAATAATAAAGAACTATTCATTGAGCTTTAATAAAATATTAATCTTCTAATGAGCAGGGTAAATGCGAATGCATTTATCTTATTAACTGCTTTAACTTCAAATACTCAAATATCATTTTGTCTACTTCGGCGATTTCCTCATAATGGGACATGTCCATCCATTGGATTTCTTCTATCTCGCTGCTGGCTATTGGCTCATCAATATAGTTGGCTGTATAGCATGTCATTTTGACCAAAACGCCTACTGGTTTCCCGTCGGCTTGGGTTTTAAAGGTGTTCATATATTTGATCGAAGTATCGATTAAATCAACTTTCAACTCTTCAGAAACTTCTCTCTTTAAAGCCTGAAAATCTGTTTCTTTCATTTCCCTTTTCCCACCGGGTAAGTAAAACAGGGGTTTTCCTTTAGACCGGGTCATCAATACTTTTTTATCACTAATAGAGATTAAGGCGAGTTTGTCTATTTCCATAGCCATAGATTTAATATGAAATCTTCTTAATAAAGTGCTTTTTAATTGATCAGCAAAAAAATCATAACCGAAAGTTTACCTCACAATTGGCGGATATAACGTTATCTAAGTGTAATCATAGGTTTGCCTTTTCCTTAAGAACAGGAACAAATGGATCACTATTTCTTTAAACTTATAATTAAAACGGCTGAAGTTGAACTTCTAAAATAAACAATAAACAAAAAATTAATTACTCACGGCCAACTGGGAAATTCCATTAAGGAAAGGCTCGCCAGAGGCGTAAAATTTCACTTTAATGTATCCTCTATATTTGCTGTCTATATCAACGGCGAAATAATCCTCCTGATCTGAATTGAGAATTATTTTTCGATAGTTTTTAGCTTTATATTTTCCCAGTTCCATTTTAAGATAATCCGTCACTATTTGGGGAATATTTTCCTGGAGTTCCCAAGTTTCTTTTTGATTTCCATTTTGATCATAGATTAATACGATCTTTTTGCTTTCTAGCGTACAATATGACTTGTAATAGAGATCCCCGCTCTGCTCAAAAGAGGCCCATTTTTCAGGATGAAAATTAGGAGCATTAACGTAGTGCTTCATCAGTACGGATTGATCCATCTCTGATTCCATTATCTGCGTCTCTTTCAATTGTGCATTGGATTCAAATACTAAGAGAGATATTACAACGAGGGCTAATATTGCTTTTATGTTTTTCATGATTATACTAATTGTATACCAAAGGCAACTTACTTTCAAATTAATAGAAAAACTAATTTACATATTTATGAAAATGTGAATTTGGGAGGGTTTTTATGGAATATAATTTTGAATTATCCTCTAATATTTAGGATAACCGTAAAATATTTGCTTTATGATTGAAATTATCCAAATTATTAAAAGTGTTGGATCTGTGTTTTTGCAATCTTTTAAAACCGAGCATTTAATAAAGGTGGGAGGGGAGTATAAAAAAATAAAAAATTATTTTTTTATACTCCGATTTTATAAGTCAAAAGCTACTTTCTAAGATCAACTTAACAAAATGAACAAGATGATTTTAACGTTGCTTGGTGCTCGCTTCTAATCCTAATTAAGAAATCATTTACAGATTTCAAGTCGCCCAAAACCGGCTCTAGCTATCGGCCTTTGTATAGAAATTATTTCCTCGTAAGATGAGCAGTCAGAAGAAAAGACTGGGAGTAGAACGACATCAGAACCTGACCAGTTGTCTTCATTACGCGCTAGATAATTTTATAACTCAATGGCAGGTAGCTTTGGTTTTCTTACGTTCGGGCTCCTAAACAAACGAGGGGTGGAGAATGAAAATTCTAAAGCGTAAGTTTGGCCGTTCTCAGGAAAGTTAGGAAAATGGGTAAATCTTATTTCAAACGTATTAAAAACAAGTCCTTCGTTTTTTATTCTTAAACCGCCTCCAATACCGGAGTACAATCGTTCGTAGGGTAGTTCTATTCGTGATTCTTTCACATATCCATGATCGATATACCCGAATGGAGCAACTCTAAACCCGTAGAAAAATACTGGAGTAAAAAATATGGCCTCCAAGTTAATAGAGATTACTCGATTTCCCCGAAGTTGTAATCCTTCGAAATCCCGAAACCCATCATTTTCAGAAAGACTTCTGGTCACAGGAATGCTTAGGTCCCGACCATCAAAGAGATTCATTCGTAAATAAACTCTGCTTGTCGTATTTCCCAAATTGATTAATGGTGTAAAATAGACACTATTGAGTTCGATTATTCTATTTTGAAACGAACCATCTTTAATAAAAGAACCGATATCTGTGTTCAATTGTAAGTATCCAAATTTAGTATAGACCGAATTAGAGGTGCCAATTCCCGCATATATTCTTGGCCCAAACTCAGTCCATTGTCGCCCGAATATTACGGAGTAAAAATGTCCTACAGGAATATCTTCTGTGATGTTGAAAGAGTAAATGTTTTGAGATTTGAGATAATTTATCTTACTGTAGAAAAATGAGCTGAGCAATAAGGAACTGTTTTGATAAAACTCATTACTATCTATTTTCACTAATGGGCGCTTGTTATAATTAACATGCCTAGTTCTGACAGTAGCACCAATATTTCTTCTATCACCTAAGTCGAATGATCTTGCCAGCCATAAATCATGTAGATAGTTCTTTGTTTTAAAGTTTTGAGCATAGAGGGAGTCGGCAAAAACAAAATTTTCGGTATTTTCGATTCTTTCAACGATTACTTCTCCTTGATATTTTATTGCAGGAGAGATGAAGTCCCTCTTGATATCGATTCCTACTCCTTTCCTTAGATGATTATTAGCAAGAAAAATGGAGGCGTTTATAAAAGAGCTTTTGATATTTCTAAATGTGTAGGTGAGATCATACCCATCATGAGGTATACCAACCCTCGAATGGCGGAAACCTGCGTTGAACTCATTCCCTGTTCCTAATACATTTCTATTGAGTAAGTCTACCCTATATCCATTATTGGTTATTCCTGACCCTGTCAATGACCAAGGAAACCTGTCCTTGGTTATCACGATGACGGTGACTTTTTCAGGATCCAGCCTTGAGGAGGAAATGACAATTCTGGCATCTTCCAGATATCTCAAGGACCTAAGTAGTCGCTCACTATCGGAAAAATTAAATGCCTCTACTTTATCACCGACTTTGAATAGTAGGTTTCTCTTGATTACAACTCTGGCGGTGTTTTTATGCGCTCTGTCTGTTGTACGGCCTATTATTGACTGAGATACTTTTGATGTATCATACACAGTTCCTTCAATATCGATTTTTATAAATTGTATTTTTTCAATTTCTTTACCTACAAAAGGCTCAAAAAATGATTCGCTTCTGAATGATTTATTATAGTCTACATTTTCAATTGGTGCTGGCCTGCTCGTAACGAGAAGCTTGTAAAGCTCTTTGGTTATTTTTGATTTACTGGCTTTCGCGTAAAGCGAATCATAGAACTGCTGAGATTTTAGGTGCCTGGAGGCGTGAAGGATGTCAATTGAATCTAATTCCTCAGGAATGGTATTGTGATAATTGTCATTGTCAAGTGTATCGGTTGTTATCAGGTATTGATTCCGAATAGTTTTACTCCTGTCGCTTTGCGAAAACAATAAGTATGGAACCAATAGCCCGAACACCAAAACACATTTTACCGTCAACTTATACAATAGTCAAATATATAAGAATGCTTTACAGTTATGGAGAATCTGCTCTTGCTTCATGGCTAGTTATTCCATTCAAAGATAGCGTACGCTTGCTAGCTCATAAAAATAATTGAAATGTTCGTCAAGAAAAGAGCCCATGAATTTCCGCATCTATTCGCTCTACAATAAAGGAGAAATCGTCCACATTATTAACAAAATCCAAGTTATTCACGTCGATGACTAACAGCTTCCCATCTTGATATCCGGAAATCCACTCCGCGTAGTGTTCATTAAGATTTTTCAAATAGTCTAACCGAATGGCATTTTCATATTCTCTACCTCTTTTCTGTATTTGACTTACTAGCTTCGGTGTATCCGCCTTGAGATAAACCATAAGATCGGGCGCTTTTACGTGCTCTATCATTGAATCAAATAAGGCGAGGTAAGTATTGTAGTCACGCTCGTTTAGCAGTTTAGATTTAGCCAAATTTTTTGCAAAAATGTAAGCGTCTTCATAAATTGTTCGATCCTGAATCGTTGATTTTAGCGTTCCTTGAACAGTCTTTATTTGGTTAAATCGACTATTAAGAAAGTATACCTGAAGGTGAAAAGCCCATTTTTCCATGTCGTCATAAAAGTCAACAAGGTATGGGTTTCCTTCCACTGATTCGAAAAGCACATCCCAACCGTAATGATGGCCCAGCTTTTCTGCCAAACTTGTTTTTCCAGACCCAATATTTCCACAAATAGCTAAATACATAATGCAAAAATAATAGTTATATGATGTCAAACATGATCTTTTCGATTTTCATTTAACATTTGATAATTATTGAATTTATGCTTGTCAGTAATGATATATTTCTTCTTCCAACGGGAATTAAGCCAAACAAAAAGATGTTAGTTTGGTGATACTTTATCAATTTTGGATTCGATTATGAAAGAAGCTTTTTATGCATATCAGGCACAGACCAGTCCACACCCTATAGGCTTAGAAATCTCTAAAGCTGAAGGAGTGTATTTGATTGACTCTGCGGGTAAAAAATATTTTGATTTAATCTCTGGTTTAGCGGTAAATAACATCGGTCATCGGCATCCCAAAGTGATGGCAGCTATTCATAAACAGCTCGACGCATACTTACATGTCATGCCTTATGGCGAGTTTGTGCAACAGCCTCAAGTTGAGCTTGCCACCAAGCTTAAAAGTATCCTACCAGATAGTCTCCATTCGAGCTATTTTGTCAACTCTGGAGCCGAAGCAATTGAAGGTGCCATGAAATTGGCGAAAAGATATACGGGTAAAAAAGAAATTATCTCCTGTCACAAATCCTACCACGGAAGTACGCATGGCGCATTAAGTATTACGGGCAATGAAACCAAAAGAAGCGCCTTTTACCCATTATTGGATGGCATAGATTTTATTGAGTTTAATAAATTATCTGATTTAGATAAAATCACTAAAAAGACGGCTGCTGTCATCATAGAAACGGTTCAAGGAGATGCCGGTGTTCGAGTTCCAAAAGCGGGATATTTACAAGCGGTAAGAGAAAAATGTAATCAAACGGGGACATTGTTGATACTCGATGAAATACAATGTGGATTTGGTCGTACGGGTAGTTTTTTTGCATTTGAGCAGTTTGATGTCGTTCCTGACATTCTTTGCTTGGCAAAGGCAATGGGTGGAGGAATGCCTATGGGTTGTTTTATAGCGTCAAAAGAGATGATGCATTCGTTCACGCATAGTCCAATGCTCGGGCATATTACGACGTTTGGCGGTCATCCTGTATCGTGTGCTGCAGCTATTGCCAATATTGAAGTGATTCAAGATGGTTTATTGAATGATGTGGAATCAAAAGGTCAACTGATTAAAAGGAAATTGACGCATCCTTTAGTCAAGGAAATTAGACAAATAGGCTTGATGATGGCTATTGACTTACCCACCCAAGATATCACGCGACAAGTCGTAGAAAAATGTCTTGAAAAAGGAGTGATCACCTTTTGGTTTTTGTCATGTCCAGCAAGTTTCAGACTAGCACCTCCTTTGGTGATTTCTTATGCGGAAATCGAAGAGGCATGCTCGTTAATCTGTGGGGTATTTGATGAGGTGTATGCAGCTCAACTGAATGAGGTCAGTGACTAGGTTTTTCTTAATAGTTTTAGTTGAGTTTTGATCCATTTTTGCTAAGTGACCCAAAAAGAACATCATACCAA
This sequence comes from Cyclobacteriaceae bacterium, assembly GCA_047635055.1. Lineage (GTDB taxonomy): Bacteria > Bacteroidota > Bacteroidia > Cytophagales > Cyclobacteriaceae > JAVJRN01. The sequence continues at coordinate 8,354 of JBLIIJ010000131.1, forward strand.
ACGAAGCAATTAATTTTGTTAAAAAAAGGCCCCTAAGGGCCCTTTTTAATGAAGAGGAATAAAATATTAAATGGACTCTTCCAAATGATGATGCTCATCAATGAGTGGGCCACCTTCTAGAATTTGTTCATTCGCTTGGCTTTCGAATTTCTCGAAATTAATATGGAAAGAATGGGCCAGCTGTATTGCCTTGCTAATGTATTTCCCTTTGTCCTTCCAAGCGTTGATTGGATTTAGAATTTCCGCAGGAATATCTTCTATATATTTTGGAATATGCAAGCCAAAAATCGCATCCTG
>JBLIIJ010000132.1:0-8586 GCA_047635055.1 Cyclobacteriaceae bacterium
CTTCCATTGGGCTACCATTTCCAAATCCAGCAAGAGACTTTAGTCAGATTCGATTTATGATTCCTGAAGTAGACCGGATGACTATTTCTTTGGTAGACCTTTCTGGTCAAGTAAAGTATTTTGAGGAGTACTCAAGCGCTGTAGCCGGGTTAAATGTGTTCTATATTGACCTAACATCAGTACGTCCGGGAACCTACTTTTTCTTGATCAAATATAAGGGTGATACTTTTCAGTCGAGAATAATAAAGCAATAACATAAGGGAGCTCACAATATTAATTGTTTATAAACGTAAGAAATTCAGATATGTATCCAAATAATCTTAATTCTTATTAACTTTGTAGCAAATAAAATTTGGAATGAAGCTCAACTCCGTACAAACTAAACTGGATGAAATTGATAGAAAAATTCTTGAAATTTTGCAATCCAACGCGAAAATAACTAACGCGCAATTATCTAAAGATATTGGTCTTTCACCTGCCCCAACTTTAGAACGAGTTAAAAAACTTGAAAATTCAGGTATAATTAAAAGTTACCATGCCAAACTAGATACAGATTTGATTGGCTTAGGCGTGCATACTTTTGTCCAAGTGACTTTAAAAGGGCACAACAAAAGAAATATTGATTTATTTCTAGCCGAAATAAACAACGTTGATGAAGTTATTGAGTGTCATCATATTACGGGTTCCGGAGATTTTATATTGAAGGTTATTGCCAAGGATATTGTGTCTTATCAAAGGTTAATGCTAGAAAAGGTCAGTGAGATACAAGTAGTAGATAGCCTTCAATCTATGGTTATTCTCTCTACGTTTAAAGACAGTAAGGTTATGCCTGTGCCTGTATAGTATGCCTGATAATAAAAAGCTAATACTTTCCAATAATCAAGTTATCCAAATTATTAAAAGGATAGCCTACGAGATCTACGAACACAATTTTCAGGAATCTGAAATTGTGCTCGTCGGTATTGGAGGGCAGGGAGTTGTCTTAGCAAAAAAAATATCGGAGCAACTGACAGATATCGCCCCAGACTTCAAGCACCAAGTAGTGGAACTCTCCATTAACAAGAAAGATCCACTCGCTAAAAAAGTGACTATTAATGTTTCAGGAGATGTCTTAAAAGACAAATCGATTATTCTTATTGATGACGTCCTTAACTCTGGAAGAACCCTGGCTTATGGTCTTAATGTGTTGATGGAGACGAACCTTAAGCGTATACAAACGGCGGCATTAGTGGATAGAAGCCATAAGAAATTCCCTGTAGTCGCAAATTTTAAAGGCTATGAACTTTCAACCACTTTAGAGCAACGCGTGGAAGTTAGGCTAGAAAACGATCCTGGAATATTTCTATATTAAGAAATAGCTTCATCATGATACAAGTCTGGTTTCAATACCAGCATTTCAAGGCTTATTCGTACGAGCTCCCCCATAGAACGACAATCTAAAAAGGCACGATATTCGTAGAAATCGGCCAGTTCTTCTCCCAACTTTATCACATTGGGCATGGGAGCAATAGTCTCAGACTCCATTTGCTGAAGAAGATCATCCAGTCTAGAACGTTCCATCTTCATTCTGTTTGCAATTAATGAGCGCTCTTCTCTCTGATACTGACGTACAGTTTCTGGCGTCATGTGCTTTAATCCCAATTGGATAATTGGGTTGTTCTGTTTAAAATATTTTGGCATATAAATAGCCGATCTGCCTTCATACGATTGTTGATCAAAATCAATTGCTCTAATTCGATAATCTACTTCCTCAAAATCCGGGGTTATATCTACTACGAAATTGCTGGAATGCATGTCGCCGAGCAATCGAACAAAACAACGTTCATTGAACTTGACGAACTCTTTTGCAATCCGTATTTCATTTATTGTATTAGATTTAAGATAGTTTTTAATGAACATATCTGCGGGTATTCCTACAATATGCTCTTCAAGCAACGTATCCTTATTGACAAGAAAACTCAGCTTATTAGGAGAGAGTAAATGTTCCAATTCCAAGCCGTACACTCGCGAGGCGTCTGCGTTTTTGATATAGAAGTAATCAAAATTATCATTGATGCGGTTGACAATTCTTATTCTGAAGGGCTGAGTATTTCCATAAACACAAAGGTCGACACGATCGACAAATAAATGGTTCATGACTTCTACATCACCATGGGCTTTCATGATAGAATAAATCTTTTTTAAGGCAAAATAGATTTCATCCATTTCCTCTTGCGGGTAAAAGACCGTCTCCCAAAAGGTGTCATTGCCGGCACCATCATACAGTGGTATCGAATTGTCATACCTCGTCAAATCATGATACTGAACCGGTAAGGAGACAAGACGATCATATCTGCCTAGATACGACCGTAAACCATCCTTAATCTTGTAGGGCTGTTTTTTTTTACTGATTAGCGCCATTATTGTAAGTGATAGATAAATGCCTTTTCCGCACTATTAGCCCAAGGTTGGAATTTTTTGGAAATTGATTGGTGTGTGTGCAAATAATCCTGCAATTTTTGGATGTTAAAATGAGCGCTTGTGATTCCTGCACCCGCTTTTTGGGCGTCAATGGCATTGCAAGCTTGCTCATAATGCCCTTCCACAGGAACCATCAAAACGGGCTTGTCAAGATACATCGCTTCACATACCGATTCGAAACCAGCTGTAGTAACATAACCCTTGCAGGAGGCCATTTTTTGAAGAAAAAGTTGATCATCAAGTTGATGGTATGTAAGTGTTTCATCGACAGCTAGCGAGACTGGAGCATTGTTCTTATCCCAAAAGCAGAAGAGAGGTTGATTTGGATTGTCATGGTGATATTGGTCCACTTCTGCACTGTATCCATGATTTACCATGTAGACGAGATAATGATCCAAAGGAGCTGCTTTTATCTTTTTTACTTCTTCACGAAGTAATGGGGGAACGACAAAAAGATTCTTTTTTGGCATGTCCTCAAAATATTGAAAGGAGAGGCAGAGCTTTTTTACTGCCCCCAAACTAGCGATCCTATTTCCAACGCTCATAGCGACTCTATCCATTTTTCTTCCTTCAGGAAAAACGAAATCTTTATGGCTGAGTAAAAACTGATGGGCGATACAAATGAATTTGGCCTTTGGGCGATGAACGAAATTATATAGACCTCCTAAAAATTCATAAAAATTGATGATCACATCTGGTTGATCCGCTTTGACTATTTCATTAATTCTTTTGATTGATCGAGCGTACTTTGGCGATTGAATTAATGAATAGACAATTGTTTTTAATAGGTTGACCGATTTTTGATTTTTGTCTGTAACAAAGTTGGGGCTTTGCATAGACTCAATCGGGGCAGCAATTTTCTCCGTAAAAAATCCAGGAATAGATCTTCGGTTACTTTTGCCAACAATGACTCGAGTAATTCTATGGCCGTGATTACGTAATATTTGGCTTAATGCGAGTGCCTGAGTCATATGCCCACGGCCCTCTCCTTGAATAATAAAGAGATAGTTCAACGTTTGTTTTTTATCTACTGTGTAAACTTAAGTAAAAACTCTGTGCCCTCGTTCACCACTGATTTTACCGAAATATTCCCTTGGTGATGCCTCATAATTTGCCTAGATAAGCTAAGTCCAATACCGGAACCGCTCTTTTTGGTAGTGAAAAATGGGATAAAGACTTTTTTTACTGCTTCTTCCTCAATACCTGGGCCATTATCACGTATGTAAACTAAAGCTCCTCCATCTTTTCTAGCTTCAGCTTTTAACGTTAAAATCTTGACTTTATCCAAGTCATCATTCTCCGCCAATGCTTCTATAGCATTTTTCACCAAATTGATGACTACTTGTTCTATCTGTAGTTCATCGATCAAAATGCTTAGGTTCTTTGGGACCTCATTTACAATTTGAATTTCTCTTTTTTCTATTTCTGGTTTGAGCAGGGCGAGTACATGATCTATTAGCGGTTTAAGGAATACATCTCCCAAATTTGGTAACGTAATTCGGGTCATGTTTCTAAAGTCGCTGACAAATTTGATGAGACTATCACTTCGTCGGTGAATGGTGTGAAGTGCTAAGTGAAAGTCTTCCAACTGTTCATTGGTAATCGGATTTACCTCATGCTCATTGTCGAGGAATTCTTTCACTTCTGTCTCAATGGTAGCCGCTAGAGATGAAATAGGCGTTACCGAATTCATTATTTCATGAGTCAAAACCCTGATGAGGTTTTGCCATGCCTCCATTTCTTTCTCCTCTAGCTCGCTTTGAATATTTTGAAGGGAAATTAATTTAAACTCTTTTCCTCGCATGCTAAGCTCAATGGCATATACTGCCACTTGGACTTCATCTTCATTCTTGCCTATTTTTATGAGGTCTCTTCCTCCAGTTCGCAGTTCTTTTAAGGTCGTAACAAGTTTGTCATTTACCGTAGTTAGTTGTTTGATATTCCTTAAGTGCTTAATGCCTAAGAGCTTTTTTGCGGCAGCATTCACGATCTGTACTTCTCCGTTTTTCTCAAAGGTGATTATACCAATGCCCACATATTGTACGATCGTTTTTAGGTATTGATATTGTGCCTCTTTTTCTGTGCGTATATCACGAAATTTACGCATGACGGAATTAAATTCATGATAAAGGTGATCAATACTCGACCCATTTGGTTTTTCTGGATACGTATGGCTAAAATCATCCCATTGTATGCTCTCAAGAAAACTAATTACCTCACGATTGGACTTTTCTAACCAATAGTATAGGTAATAAGATTGTAGTAAAATCAACCCGAAAACCATGATTTTACTGAAAATATAAGAATCAGTATAAAATAAGTTGGCGAATAGAAATATCGTTAGTCCGAGTAGAACTATTCTGCCAATTAGTTGATAATGAAACTTCTTAAAGACCATATTTTTCTAATCTTCGATAGAGTGATGCGCGTGTAAGTCCCAACTCTTTGGCAGCTTTCGAAATATTACCATTGTGCTTATTTACCGCTTTCTCTATAACAGACTTTTCGACGTTATCGAGGTTAAAATCGTCGGGGATTATGTTCTGACCAATATCTGGCTTTTGTACTAAAAAGAAGAAATCATCAGGGCTGAGGATGTCAGTATCGCTCATAATAATTGCTCTTTCAATGGCGTGTTGAAGCTCTCTTATATTCCCAGGCCAGCTGTATTTTTGAAGTTTGGCGGTCGTATTAGGCGCCATCGTTTTGATGTTTTTTCGATACTTGGTATTGTACATTTTCACAAAGTGATCCGCCAAGAGTGGAATATCGTCGAGCCTTTCACGTAAAGAGGGCAAGTGAATCTCTACCGTATTGACTCTATAAAGTAAGTCCTGTCGAAATGTGTTCTCTCCAACCATTTCATATATGGGCATATTGGTTGCGCAAATCAATCGAATATCAACCGAAACAGACTGGTTGGAACCGATTCTGGTGACTTCCCTTTTTTGCAAAGCTGTAAGTAGCTTGCTCTGGAGCGGTAAGCTTAGGTTGCCGATCTCATCTAAAAAAAGAGTGCCATTATGCGCAATCTCGAAGCGTCCTGCACGATCGTCTTTGGCATCAGTAAATGCCCCTTTTTTATGTCCAAAAAGCTCACTTTCAAAGAGCGTTTCTGTGATCGCTCCCATATCAACACCGATAAATACATTGTCTTTTCTCAATGATTTTAGATGTATCGCTCTTGCTATTAATTCTTTACCTGTACCATTTTCACCGAGGACTAAAATATTGGCGTCTGTACTGGCTACTTTATCTATGATTTTGAAAATATCTCTAATAGGCTGACTATCTCCAATGATATCCTTAAAGGCATGATTACTATCCGCCTGAAGTTGTTTACTTGTTTGTTTTAATTGATTTACCTCCTTATAAGATTTTTTTAATTTAGCAGCGCTCGAAAGCGTGGCAATTAGCTTTTCATTTTGCCAAGGTTTTAACACGAAATCAGTAGCGCCTGCTTTTAACGCTCGAACAGCCATTTCTACATCACCAAAAGCGGTAATTAAAACAACAACTGCCTGTGGGTCTTTATCTAGGATTTGCTCAAGCCAATAAAAGCCTTCTTTACCGCTTGTAATATCCTTGCTGAAATTCATGTCCAGAAGAATAAGATCATACGTGTCATTATTTAGAAGAAATGGAATCTTTTTAGGGTTCTTTTCTATGAGAACTTCTTTGGCATGCTTCTTTAAGAGCATTTTTGCTGCCAAAAGCACATCCTCATCATCGTCTATTATCAGTATTTTACCTAATTCTTTTTCCACCATCTTTTTAATTAATTGAAAATCAAAAGCCAGAAATGATGCCAATATTTTAAAATGCGCAACACTTGCTTCACACTGCTTTTTATTTAACGGAAGTTAATAGAGTTGTTCGAAAATGAACATAAATAGGAGAAAAAAATGTTCTTATTCGTACACTTTTTCGTAAGAAAGCTCTGGTAAACCAATGACTTGAGGCAAGGTAGCCTTCATCTTTTCAAAGTTGGTTTTCGCTTTTAAGGCTTTGAGTTGAGACTCAATAAATTTGTCTTGTTGTATGTTTAATTTAAAAAGGTCACTTTCGCCATTTTCTAGGTCAAAAATCACTGCATTGAGTAGCAATTGATAGTTATTGGCCATTGCTTGATATTGATTTGACAATATTTGGTTTGTTTTCAATGAGGCAAACGTAGCTCTTATCTCTGCATTTATTTCTTGTCTTGTTTGTAAAATGGAGTACTCCAATGTTTCGACATAGAGTTTCGACTTTTGCAGTTTTCCTCTCTCTTTTCTTAAAAATATGGGAAAAGCGAAATCCAGGCCAAGTTTATAATTGTCTTGCCATTCGAGGGCTTTAAAATCGGCATCAGAAGTGATAGGTGCATCAATACTTGAATAGCTCAGGTTCATCGTAGGTTTAAGCTGTTCACTTGCCCAACGTTGTTCTATCTCTTGCTGTCCTATTTTTGCTTTGAGCTTTGTGATTTCTGGGTGATTTTCGAGTGCCCAATTCTGGAGTTTTGATAGACTTGAATCAGTTGGTGTAATCCCAAACGAATAAACATCAGTGGGGAATACATTTTCCTGTAGTTCTAATGGAAAGGCATTCTCATTCCATAAATGAACAGATAATCCAAGACGGTTCTGTAAGAGCTGGAGTTTGGCAGTTTCATACTCAACCAAACGACTCTGAAGGGTTATTTTAGCTTGAATCGTATCGATTGCGGCAACTTCTCCATAGGTGTAATCGAGCTTCGTTCTACGGTATAGTTCTTCTGCTATTGTTATGCTTTGTTCTATAAGCTTGAATTGCTCGTAAGCATAATACCATTCCCAATAAGATTTTATTACCGTCAGTAAGAGCTTATTTACTTGCTTATTTTGCTCGGCCTCTGCCAAATTACCAAAATAACGGGATTGCTTTATCAAAGCCCTTCGCTCGTCAATAAATAAGCCTTGACCTAGTGGAAGACTAATGCCCGTACTTACTTGCCAATAGTTTGTAGATGAGGAGATATAATCCTCTCCATCGACTTGCGTTCCTTGTGCTCTTTTTACTTCAATTTTCGGATCGACAGGAAACCACGTTGGAATTTTGAGAGAAGAATTAAAAACATCCCAGTACTCTTCCCCTTGTAATTGTTTCCTATCATAAGAAGCTTGAATTTTCGGGTCTAGCTGGCCCTTGGCGATAAGCACTTCGGCATCTGCAAAATCCTGCTGCAAATTGGCTTGCTGAATGATAGGATGTGTCTTTTTGACGATTATCAATACCTGATCGAGCCCGAGGTACAGTTTGGAAGAATCAACTGGGCTTTGTCCTTTCGCAACAGTGCTCACTACGAATAGAAGAAAGATAAAAAGCTTGTGAGGATTCATCAACTTATTCTTTTTCCATAACGATGACTCCATTTTCATATATGCTCGGGGGAAAGCCATTGAGTTGTCGCCATAGTTCAAACCAAATAGGAACATTGTTTAGCATGACCCAACCTTTTATTCCAGAGCCCATTCTTAATTGTTCAGGCCAAGCGTCTTCATCTGGGTCAGGCTTTACTAAAATTCTAAATTTTCCACCTTTGCTATCCACTCTGTCAATGACTTGAACGATTCCTCCAAAAGTTCCAACGGATACGTTTGGAAATCCAGAAAATTGCAATGCAGGCCATCCATCAAATTGAATTCGCACTTTCCTTCCAGTAGAAATAAATGGTATGTCCATCGCTTTGACAAACATTTCTGAGGCTTTATCATCTGTTGATGGCATGATAATACAAATGGCTTCTCCTTCTTTAATAGTTTCACCAATTCCTGCTTTCATGGCTCTTACTATATAGCCTGTTTGAGGAGCGAGTACCTGATACTGTCGATTTCTAATCGTCATATTTGCAAGTTCATTCTGCATTTTAGCAAGACTTCCTTGCGTATCATAAAAATCGGCAATAGTTGCGTTAAGCTCAGATTGAGATTTACTGATTTTGTCACTATACTCTGCTTGTGTACCAGCAATTTCTACCATAGCATTAATTAATGATGCCTTACTTTGAAGCCATTTGTTTTCACTAGAAACAAACTTGGCTCTACTCATTTGGTATTTATTCTCGATCTCTTGAAACTTGGTCAATGGAATGTTGCCCGCTTC
>JBLIIJ010000133.1:0-8540 GCA_047635055.1 Cyclobacteriaceae bacterium
CGGTGCGACGATTCGCCGGTGCGACGACTCAGACAAGAAAAAATGGCTAGCCGTCCGCGGAGAGCCGCTCGGCTTGAGGCGAAAACTGTATTAAATGCTCAAAACGATTATTTTGACCTTAATTTGACCTACAAAGTGATAGGTTATTAATCGAACGCAGGTTTGTATTACCATCAAAGTCACCCATGGTCGTTTCGATTTAAAACACATTCCTTAGTTTTCTTGAGTGTTGACAAGAATGGCTACAGGTTTGATAATACTGGTGAACACAAAAAATAAAATTAGAAGCCTATTTTGTCACAACACAATAGGCTTTTTTATGCTCCGACTTTGTGTTGTTGAAAAATTATTATTTTTTCAATCGTTTTCATTCATATATCGCAATTTACCTTACCTAAAATAGCGGTTTTATTGCCATATTATTATTATCATAGAGATGGGAAATATAAAACAAACACGCTAATCCAAAACAAATAATGGAAAACGTATCACTCAGTATTATTGATATCGTCATCATTGTGGTCTACATATTTGGGATCATTTGGTACGGTATTTCAAAAGGAAAGCAACAGTCCTCCGAAGACTATTTCTTGGCGGGTCGAAATATGACTTGGCCAATTGTAGGTATTTCACTCTTCGCCGCTAATATTGGAAGCAACACCCTCATCGGTCTTACCTCGGACGCATTCAATACTAATTTGGCTGTCTACAACTATGAATGGATGGCAGCTGTGGTGTTGGTTTTCTTTGCCATCTTTTTCTTGCCATTTTATCTCCGCTCCAAGGTCTATACTATGCCAGAGTTTTTGGAGCGAAGATTTGATAGTCGATCGAGGTATTATTTCTCTTTTATTACGATTGTAGGAAATGTCATTATTGACACAGCCTCAGGGCTTTATGCGGGGAATTTGATATTAAAAATTATTTTCCCTGAGTTAAATTCCCTCGTAATTATCATCTTTTTGGCATTGGCCGCCGCTGCTTACACTATTCCAGGCGGGCTTTCTTCAGTGGTGCATACCGAAGTTATTCAAGCGCTTTTGCTCGTTGCAGGATCTATAATGCTGACCTACTTTGCTTTCGCCGAAGTTGGTGGCTGGGATGGCATGACCATCGGATTAGATCGTTTGAACAATACCAACTATATCAACAAAGGATCAGATGAAATCTTCAGTCTCGTGAGGCCAGGGGATGATGAATACATGCCTTGGACAGGTTTGCTTTTTGGCGTGCCATTGTTAGGCTTTTATTTCTGGGCGAATAACCAATTTATGGTGCAGCGTGTGTTGAGTGCCAAAGATTTGAATCATGGACGTTGGGGGGCATTGTTTGCCGGTTTGCTGAAATTACCCGTATTGTTTTTCATGGTATTTCCTGGCGTGGTGGCCATTGTGCTTTTTGCAGACTTGGATATTAGTGGACTCAACTATATGACGCTGACGGAAGACGGAGGATCGGAGCTTTGCACCAATCTGAAAGACTGTCCAAATATGACCTATCCGGTATTAATCTATAAACTGTTGCCAACAGGAATTCTCGGGCTGGTAATTGCCGGCTTGTTAGCAGCCATGTCCTCAAGCATCAGTGCAACGCTTAACTCTGCCTCTACCTTGATCACCATGGATTTTGCGAATAAAATCAATCCCAATTTGACTAGTAAGCAGTTGGTAAGAACGGGACAAATGGCGACCGTGGTTTTAGTAATTCTAGCAGCTTTATGGGCGCCACAAATTGAGCGTTTTGGTTCGTTGTTTGAGTATTTGCAATTGGTACTTGGGTTTATTGCTCCACCAGTCGTTTCGGTGTTTTTACTAGGCTTGTTCTGGAAAAGGGCTAATTCCAATGGGGCATTTTATTCATTAATCACCGGATTCTTTTTTACCATCACGTTGATTTATATCAAAATGACAGGAGCCGTACCGATAATTGCCGACATTCATTATTTGCATACTGCGCCGATGTTGCTGCTATTCTGCGGCTTGATCAATATTATCGTTAGTTTAGCGACTGCTCCACCTGATGAAAAGCAGATTGAAAGTTTGATATGGACGACCTCCATTTTCAAGGCCGAAACAGCGGAGTTGTCGGGCTTGCCTTGGTATAAGAATTACAGAATATTAGCGATTATTTTATTATTGATCACAGCGGTAGTGGTTGGACTCTATTGGTAAAAATAAGATTAAAATGGCATTTATAATAGCACTAGATCAAGGAACGACAAGTTCCAGAGCAATACTTTTTAATGAAAAAGGAGCAATATGTGGCGTTCGCCAAAAAGAGTTTACCCAGATTTTTCCAAGGAGCGGATGGGTAGAGCATGATCCAGATGAAATATGGGCAAGTCAGTCTGATGTATTGAAGTCATTATTACATGATTTTAATGTTTCACCAGCGGAAATAACCGCTATTGGGATTACCAATCAAAGGGAAACTGCCGTGGTTTGGGATCGATATACAGGGGAGCCCGTGCACAATGCGATTGTATGGCAGGATAAGAGAACTTCAGATTTCTGCGATAGCCTTAAAGAAAAAGGTCTGTCTGACAAAGTGAGAGAAAAAACAGGACTTGTGATTGACTCTTATTTTTCGGGAACAAAAATTCGTTGGATGCTCAAAAATATTGATGGGTTGCAAGAAAGAGCCGATAAAGGAGAACTCTGTTTTGGTACTGTGGATAGCTGGTTGGTTTGGAAGCTGACCAAAGGTGCAGCACACGTAACAGATTATACCAACGCATCTAGGACGATGCTTTACAACATTCGAGAGAATAAATGGGATGATGAATTGCTCTCAATCCTCGAAGTGCCAAAGTCCATGTTACCAACGGCACACCCATCTGCCCATCATTTTGGTGATTATGTGCTGAAAGGAGTTAAAATCCCCATATTGGGAATTGCCGGAGATCAGCAATCCGCACTTTTCGGCCAAGCTTGTTTTGAACCAGGAGAAGCAAAGAATACCTACGGAACGGGTTGTTTTATGCTGATGAACACAGGCAATACCTGTGAAGTATCCAAGCATGGTTTGTTAACAACAATGGCCTGTAGCACCGATGGCTCGTTGACCTATGCGCTAGAGGGAAGTATTTTTATCGCAGGGGCAGCTATTCAATGGTTACGCGATGCACTCAAAATTATTGATGATGCCAAGGATTCAGAATATTTTGCCAACAAAGTGGATTCACATGATGTTATTTTAGTTCCCGCCTTCGCTGGTTTGGGTGCTCCATATTGGGACCAATATTCACGAGGCGCTATCTTCGGTTTGACGAGAGATACAGGCAAGGAGCATTTTATCAAAGCCGCATTGGATGCCATAGCTTATCAGACACGAGATGTTATGACCGCCATGCAGCAGGATTCTGGTATCGAGCTTTCTAGCCTGATGGTCGACGGAGGAGCCACAGCGAATAATTATTTGATGCAGTTTCAAGCCGATATTTTGGGCGTAGAAGTAGACCGCCCCGAAATCACAGAATCTACAGCATTGGGTGCAGCTTATCTCGCAGGATTGAAGGCGGGTATTTGGACCTTAAGTGATATCAAAAAAATCAGAAAAACAGAACGAAAATTTGCACCAAGCATGGAGAAAGAAAGTAGGGATAAAATGTACGGAACTTGGAAGAAGGCGGTAGAGAGAACATTTAACTGGGCAAAAGAGCAATGAATATTTTCAATTCCAACAACAGGAATAAACTAGTAAATAGGCTGAAATCAACGAATTATGACCTCATCGTCATTGGTGGAGGCATCACTGGGGCAGGCATTGCTTTGGATGCTGCGTCGAGAGGCTTGGAAGTCGCGCTGATTGAAAAAAATGATTTTGCCTCTGGCACAAGCAGTAAATCTACGAAGCTGATTCATGGAGGATTGAGATATTTGAAGCAATTCGAGATAGCCTTGGTTAGAGAAGTAGGACAAGAAAGAGCAATCGTACACAACCTAGCGCCTCACCTTGTCAAATCCGAGAGGATGCTTTTGCCTTTGATCAAAGATGGGACTTATGGTAAAATTATGACATCTGTTGGATTGATGGTCTATGATGTGTTAGCGGGTGTGGAAAAAGTGGACCAGCGCAAAATGCTTACGAAAGAAGAAACCATGAAACTCGAGCCGTTGATGGATGAGTCCAAGATGGAAGGAGGAGGCATTTATGCAGAATATCGAACCGATGATGCAAGGTTGACGGTAGAGATACTCAAGACCGCTAGTAATTTCGACGCGGATATTATCAACTACGCGGAAGCGACCGATTTCATTTATACAGATGGTAAAATTTCCGGTGTTCATTGGAAGGATAAGCTGACCGAAGAAAACTATGAAATGCATAGCAGCTTTGTCATAAGTGCCGCCGGTCCTTGGGTAGACGAGCTTAGGAAAAAGAATAAATCGCTACAAGGCAAAAAATTACACCCTACAAAAGGCGTACACATTGTGTTGCCATGGGATAAATTTCCAGTAAAGCAATCCGTTTATTTCGACGTGCCCGATGGACGAATGATTTTTGCCATTCCACGTGATCGTGTGACCTACATTGGCACGACTGATACGGATTATCACGGAGATATCAACGATGTAAGAACCAACATTGGAGATGTAGAGTATCTGATAGATGGAACAAAACATATTTTTCCAAGCCTAAATATTACAGTGGAAGATGTGGAGTCCAGCTGGGCTGGATTACGCCCGCTGATAGAAGAGGAAGGTAAATCTGCTTCTCAGCTTTCTAGAAAAGACGAGATTTTCGAGTCGGAAACAGGCCTGCTCTCTATCGCAGGAGGCAAGTTGACAGGTTATAGAAAAATGGCGGAGAGAATTGTCGATAAACTCGGCGAACGCATAGAAAAACAAACCGGCGACCCCATTAAGTCTTGCTCCACAGACAAGCTGATTCTTATGGGTGCTGGCTTTAAGAGCGACGCTGATGTTGCCAAGTATCGATCGAGACTTAAAGACGAAGTAGAGAAACTAGGGTTGGATCCATATTATGGAGAATACCTCACCAGTAACTATGGCCGACAATCAGATGAAATTCTAAGCAATTTTGATAAGCAAAAGGCTAAAGACCCAGAAATCAAGCTCGCGTTAGCCGAGCTCCATTTTACGATTGAAAATGAGGCAGTGCATTCTCTACTAGATTTTTTTGAGCGACGTACAGGCAGACTTTATTTTAATATAAAGTCGATTCCCAAACTTATTGATCCAGTCTCGAAAGCCATGTCCGAAATGTTTAAGTGGAGTAAAAAGAGAAAAAAGCAAGAGCTAGCTTGGCTAAACCACGGTATACAGGTGGCCAGTAATTTTGAATAATGCTACATGACTGAAAATACTAAATCGGCGGAGCTTTTAGCGAAAATTTTAGCGAGTGAGGAGGCTGAAAGTTATGATCCGAAGTTTGAAAAAAGGTTAAAGCATAATTTCCAGACAATTTTTCAGAACTTTCATAAGCTCTATCCAAATCGAAAGGATTTGTGGCGACATATTGAAAAGCTCATTACGGTTCTGAATAATAGCCATCAAGTGCGGCCATCAGCTTTAAAAACGATAGACGATTGTCGGGAAGCCAATCCTCAATGGTTTTTGAGTGAAAAGATCGCCGGTATGATGCTATACGTCGATCGGTTTGCAGGAGACCTGAAAGGGCTGAATCAAAAATTGGATTATTTTGAAGAATTGGGCGTGAACCTCCTTCATATAATGCCCATCCTGAAGTCTCCGCCAAATGACAGTGATGGCGGCTATGCAGTCTCAAATTACAGGGAAATAGCGCCATCGATCGGCACGCTAGCAGATCTCAACAAACTATCCGAAGATCTGAGGAACAAGGACATGCTCCTGATGATGGATTTTGTGCTTAACCATACGTCGGACCAGCATGAGTGGGCAGAGAAAGCCAAAGCAGGCAATAAAAAATACCAAGATTATTACTATTGTTACGACGATCGATCAATTCCAGATCAATTTGAGCAATCACTTCCTCAGGTTTTCCCCGATACCTCCCCGGGAAACTTTTCTTATTCAAAAGAAATAGATAAGTGGGTCATGACGGTATTCAATAGCTTTCAATGGGACCTGAATTACACGAATCCGGCGGTATTTATAGAGATGGTGGATATTTTGTTGTTTCTCTCCAATCAAGGAATAGACATCATCCGATTAGATGCCTTGGCTTTCATGTGGAAAAAAATGGGTACAGATAGCCAAAACTTGGAGGAGGCCCATTTATTGGTTCAAACGATGAAATCCTGTGCGCAAATTGCTTCGCCGGGGACACTTTTTTTAGCGGAAGCTATCGTTGCGCCAACAGAAATCGTAAAGTATTTTGGACAAGTCGATGCAACTAGCAATGAATGTGATATCGCTTATAATGCAACGACTATGGTCTTATTATGGGATAGTATTGCCACGAAAAACAACCGACTTTTATCGACGACCATTCACAATATCCCCAAAAAACCAAGAGGGACGACCTGGCTGAATTATGTCAGATGTCATGACGATATTGGCTTGGGTTATGAAGATCAACATGCCGAATGGGCAGGCTACAGTCCATGGGATCATCGCCAATTTTTGATCAACTTTTTAACTGGAAAATTGGATTGGTCTTTTGCTAGAGGGCGACCTTTTATGGAAGACAAGGAAAAAGGCGATGCGAGAATCTCCGGTACTCTCGCTTCTCTTGCCGGTTTAGAAAAAGGCATCCTTGAAAGCGATCAATTACAAATACATTTGGCGATAAAACGAATAGCATTGCTTCATAGCTTCATCATATCGTATGCTGGTTTGCCTGTTATCTATGCTGGTGATGAGCTGGGCACGTTAAATGATTATTCCTTTGAAAACGACCCCATCACGGCAAAGGACAATCGGTGGATGCATCGGCCAAGAATGGATTGGCCTTCAGCAGAATTAAGAAAAGAGTCGAACACTTATCAAAGTGAAATTTTCAAAAGTACTCGCCGATTACTTGAAATCAGAAAAAACAGTCCTGAGTTTGCCGACTATAACAATTGCCATTTGGTGGATTGTCACAATCAGCATTTGCTGTCTTATGTTCGTGTTTTTGATCGGTACAAAACCTTTGTAGTGGCCAATCTCAATGATCGTCCTGAAGCATTAAAATTTGAAATAATAGAATATATGGGCTTTGATACCAGTAAGGATCTTTATGATAAGATCACTGAAGAGAAGCTCACCTTTAATAAATATAATTATCAATTAGACCCATACCAGTTTGTATGGATTTATCAGAAGTAAGCACATGGAAAGAATTTGGTGGAAAGAGGGTGTCGTATATCAGATTTACCCGCGTAGTTTCAACGATAGCAATGGCGATGGAATAGGGGATATTCAAGGAATTATCCAAAAACTAGATTATCTCAAGAGCCTTGGGGTAGATATTATCTGGTTATGTCCGATTTTCAGTTCGCCAAATGATGACAATGGCTATGATATTAGTGATTATCGTGAGGTGATGACGGAATTTGGCTCCATGGCTGATTTTGATTTGCTTTTGGCCGAAATGAAAAAGCGAAACTTACGACTCCTCATGGACTTGGTCGTGAATCATAGCTCAGACGAGCATGCGTGGTTTGTGGAGTCAAGATCTTCCCTAGATAGTCCGAAACGCGATTATTACATCTGGAAAAAAGGCGTTAACGGAGGCCCACCAAATAATTGGCAATCATTTTTTGGTGGAGATGCATGGAGATATGACGAACAAACAGACGAATATTTCCTAAGGCTTTTTACCTCGAAGCAGCCCGACCTCAACTGGGAAAATGATAACGTAAGAAGGGAAGTGTACGATGTGATGAAATTCTGGCTCGATAAGGGCATTGATGGTTTTCGCATGGATGTGATCTCCTTGATCTCTAAGCGAGGATATGAGGATACTCCTTTTGAAGAATTAAATGAGACTGTTCAAAAAGTGTATGCCAATGGCCCGAGAGTACACGAATTTTTGCAAGAAATGAATAAAGAAGTCATGTCAAAATACGACATGATGACCGTTGGCGAAGGGCCGGGAATAGCCTTAGAAAACGGATTGGATTATGTAGGAATCGGTCGAAAAGAGCTCAATATGGTCTTTCATTTTGATCATATGTTTATCGATCATGGACCCGAAGGTAAATTTGATTTTCAGCCATACGATTTGATTAAATTCAAAAAAATATTCTCTGATTGGGACAAAGAACTTGCAAGCAAAGGGTGGAACAGTATTTTCCTTGGCAATCATGATTTCCCAAGAATAGTCTCAAGATTTGGTAATGATCAGGAATATTGGAAGGAATCAGCCAAAGCCTTAGGCTTGCTGCTACATACACTGAGAGGCACAACATACATTTATCAAGGAGATGAAATTGGAATGACCAATGTTGCATTTCCAACGATTGAAGATTATAGGGATATCGAAACGCATAATGTTTTTCAAGAAGTAAAAAAGAACAATGGCGATTTGGATGCATTGATGAAGCAAATCCATATTCAAGGAAGAGATAACGCACGTACGCCGATCCAATGGAGCGCAGCAACAAATGC
>JBLIIJ010000134.1:0-8478 GCA_047635055.1 Cyclobacteriaceae bacterium
AGAAATTTGCTTGCCTCCTTTGTGCTATTCACTACGCCAAGTTTATACAATACGCCCTGCACATGATCAATAATGTCAAGCAAGTTGTCCGAATCGGCGGAAGCCCAAGCCAGTTCCTTTATGATTTGATCCGTTTTTGTTTTTGCTAACCCAAATCGCTCCGCGATGATTTCACTCAAATCTTTATCCTCTTGAAATAAAGACACATTTTGATTGATAACGCCAATAACTTGGTCTATTTCCGACTTATTCTCCTGTGCAAAAGTTCGATTCGCTACAATCATAAAACAAGGCCAAGGCGTTGGAATCTCGCCAATCCGTCGAAAATCTCCATTATCCACAAATGGCTGAGTGGTATACTTTTCCCACAAGAAGATATTCGATTCCTCCTTTTTAAAAGATGCTCGTGCTCCATCCAGATTATCGACAATCACAAAGTTCTGATCATTAATTTCCCAACCCTTTTGCTCGGCCAAGAGAAAGGCCATCAAATGAGAACCAGAGTTTTTACGACTAATGGCTATTCTTTTATCGGGTAAGTCATCCCAGCTTTGGATCGCAGAAGCGGCAGGCACATGTACTCCCCAAACTAAAGGTGACTGCACATAAGGCTTCACAATCGAAATATTGGCTCCTTCAATGATGCTTTTCACCGCTCCTTCAGTTAAAACAATGGCCATATCCAGCCTGCCTTCTTCGAGATATTTCACCATTGCGCCAGTACCTTCCTTGATATCTTGCCATTCCACATCAAGCCCTGTGCTATCAAAGAGCTTCTTTTCTATGGCATTGTATATTGGAAGATTGAAATATTCTGGCACTCCCCCGAGTTTAATCTTAGTCATGATATCAAGTATTTGAGCCTTTGTGATGCATCCTTCTTATGAGTTTATCACATGATTCCATCTAAAGGGCCAGTTTGTCATTTATAATTCTTGAGGCAAAATAAGGAACCTCAGACCAAACTCACGAGGTATGCCGTTGGATATTTTTTTATTAGACACACGCATCGGGGAATAGTACCCACAATGTGGGATTTAACCGCATTATTTATTCCGCAACTTACCGCTACACGACCACCACTTACCGATTGTCTATTTTTTCTATGGTGATTTTCGAACAGCTTTGATTCATCATTAAAACAATAACAATCATGGGAAACAGAGAAAACAATAATCAACGCGCCTGGCTAGGAGTAGCGCTCGTACTTTTTGGTGGCTATTTTTTATTTAGAAACCTTGACTTAATTCCTGACTTCATCCCTTATTACCTCTTCGGATGGGAAACAGTTTTTATCATCATTGGAGTTTCCATGTTGGCTACTCGCAGAAGAGAGGGATTTTTATTCCTAGGTATTGGCGTCTTTTTCCTAATTCCAGATATTTTTTACCTGCCTGATTTTAGAATAAGAGATTGGTGGCCTATCATACTTATAGCCGTTGGTATTTCTATCGTATTGCGACGAAGAGATGACTTAAGTAAAAAAAAACGCTCTGAATCGGATGATTATATAGAAAATACGTCAATTTTTGGTAGCTCGGAAACATCCTACGCCTCCCAACGCCTACAAGGAGGAAAAATCACGTCCATTTTCGGTGGATCCGAAGTTGACCTGACACGTGCTCAGATGGAAGGCGAGGAAATCATTATCGACATTTTCTGCTTTTTCGGTGGAAGTGGCTTTAAGGTACCCAATGACTGGACGGTAATCAACGAAAGTTTTGTGATCTTTGGTGGCTTTAGCGATAAGCGACCCATAGCAAACGAAGTAGGTGAAGGTCCTCAAAAAGTACTCAGAATCAAAGGATCTGTTATTTTTGGAGGAGCAGAAATCAAAGGTTACTAATTCACAAAAAACAAGCATCTCAATATGAAAAACCCAATTCTCAGTGGCTCTGGATACAAATACTATCTGCTGGTTTGGGTTATATTGGCCTCCTCGCATGGAGCCATTCTTTTTTTTTACTATGACTTTTCGCTAGAAATTTCCCTTGTTGAATCCTTGGTCTACAATATCACCTTCGCGTCTGTGGTCCCCGGCTTTTGGTATATCGTAAAATTCACAAGCGACAGCAAAGACGACCTTTCCTTAATGTCCACACATGTAGTGGCTGCCACCATGATCGTGGCGATATGGGTTTCAGTGGCTGGTCTATTGCTAAAATATCTCTTTAAGGACCAAGAAGCCTATTTATTATTTTTCGAAGGAGCCATTATCTGGCGAATAATCATAGGCATGATGTATTACAGCATCAGTATTTTGATCTTTTATTTGATCAAGTATTACCTTAACATGCAAGAGAAAGCCAGTCGGGAGTTAGAGCTACAAGCCTTGCTTAAAGACGCAGAGCTTCGAATGCTTAAATCTCAAATCAACCCACATTTCATTTTCAATAGTCTCAACTCCATAAGCGCACTAACTATTACGGAACCAAAGTCAGCGCAAAAAATGGTGATTAAACTAAGCGACTTTCTTCGTTATTCACTGGGCAAAGACAGTGTCCAAAGGAACTCACTGCAAGATGAAATTCAGAATATCAGCCATTATATGGATATCGAAAAAGTGCGGTTTGGGGATAAAATGGTTTTTACAAAAAACATCTCGGACGAATGTCAAAAAGTCCTCGTTCCAAATTTGATTCTTCAGCCCTTGTTTGAAAATGCGATTAAATATGGCGTATATGAAAGTCTCGAAACGGAAACCATTGACTTGGTGTGTCAACTGGAAAACGATATATTGACCTTAAACATACACAATAGCTTCCCCGCTGATAGTCTGGCAAGAAAAGGAGAAGGTATTGGTCTTGAAAATGTAAGGAAACGACTCCAACTCGTCTATGGTAATAAAGCGACCATGGCTATTTCAAAATCAGACAATACCTTTTCTATAACCTTAAAGTTTCCTTCAAAAATCAAAGAAAAATGAGCACATACAAAGTACTGATCATTGATGATGAAAAGCTAGCAAGAGACATCATCAAGTCATATCTGACCAATGACATGGAGGCGGAGCTGATTGGAGAATGTGATAATGGATTTGAAGGTTTTAAACAAATCAATGCACTCACGCCAGACATTATTTTTCTGGACATCATGATGCCAAAGGTCACAGGCTTAGAAATGCTAGAGTTGATCGATAACCCTCCGGTCATCATTTTCAGCACCGCCTATGATCAATACGCCATTGAAGCTTTTGAAAAAAACGCAGTAGATTATTTACTCAAACCATACTCGGATGAGCGATTTAGTGAGGCGCTTAATAAAGCAAAAAAGAAGGTCGGACAGGAAAAGACGATCTCTGAAAATATCATTCAAGATATCCAGTCGGCCAATCCAAAAAAAGAATACCTCTCACGGATAGCCGTCAAAACTGGTGCAAAAATTCAAATAATTCCTGTCAACAAAATAGATTATTTGGAAGCCATGGATGACTATGTGAAGTTGCACACCATGGAGGGCAAGTTCCTCAAGCAGCATACCATGAAGTATTTCGAAGCACATCTGCCTGCTGAAGATTTCGTACGTATTCACCGATCCTACATTGTAAAAGTGAAAAACATCAACCGACTAGAACAAATGGGTAAAGATTCACACATTGTCATTTTAAACGATAAGACGGAACTTAATGTAAGCAGAGCCGGCTACAATAAACTAAAAGAGGTTTTGGGTTTCTAGTCGAACCGTTTGAAAAGTACAATTGCATTGTGGCCCCCAAAACCAAAAGTATTACTCATGGCATATTTCAAGTTTGCTTTTTGAGATTCTTTCAGCACGATATTCATCGTCTTAGGAATTTGATCATCCAAATGGGTCGTATTGATCGTTGGAGGAACAATGCCTTCTTGCAATGCCTTAATACAAACAATGCCTTCGACAGCTCCAGCAGCTCCTAGCAAATGTCCTGTCATCGACTTGGTCGCACTGATTTTTAATTTCTCTGGGTTGTCCCCAAATACTTTTCTCACGGCCTGTATTTCACTAAGATCTCCCACAGGTGTAGAAGTCGCATGAGCGTTAAGATAATCAACATCGCCCGCATTAATTTCACCTTCTTCCAAGGCAGCATTCATCGCACGTGCAGCTCCCAATCCTTCTGGATGCGACGAGGAAATGTGATACGCATCGGCTGTCATAGCTGCGCCGATTACTTCTGCATATATTTTGGCTCCACGCGCTTTCGCGTGCTCATATTCCTCCAAAATCAAAGCACCACCACCTTCGCCCATGACAAAACCATTTCTTCCCTTGTCGAAAGGTCTGGAAGCCTCCTCAGGACAGTCATTGTTTAATGACATAGCTCTCATAGCGTTGAAACCACCAATGGCTGCTTCTGTTACAGGAGCTTCTGAGCCGCCAGTGACAAAAAGCTTCGCTTTTCCCAATCTTATATAATTGAAAGCCTCCATTATGGCAGAATTCGCCGAAGCACACGCTGTAACAGTTGTGAAATTGATGCCCATCAAACCAAACTTCATTGCGATCAATCCTGAAGCCATATTCGACAACAGTTTTGGGACAAAAAACGGGTTAAAATGAGGACGATAATTGTTTTCGGCGTAGGCTTTTACCTCCTCTTCAAAGGTGCCCATACCTCCGTTTCCAGATCCCCATATTACGCCCATATCGAATGGCGAAATACTATTTAGATCAATTCCCGAATCATTAATAGCCTCTGCGGAGGCGTATAGCCCGTATTGTGTGAAAAGGTCGGTACGCTTGATCTCACTTCGATCCAAATGCGTTTTAGGTTCAAAATCGCGAACTTCACAGGCAAATTTAGTCTTGAAATGTTCTATATTAAACTTTGTGATCTCTTGTGCGCCGCTCTTACCAGCTACAATGTTTTCCCAAAAATCGTGTACTGTATGACCCAATGAATTAATCGTACCCATACCTGTGACAACTACTCTTTTCATAAGCTCCTTATCCTCTATTACGAGTCTTTACATTTATCAATGTTCAAGAATGAATCATCATTCTCTTAAAAAAATTTCCGCGACTTCAAATTCGGGCTCAAAGATGTTAAAAGTGAAGACCGCATCAAACTTATGACATCACTACTTTAGTGAGATGTGAAATTTCTGAAAAGAAATAGCCCTTTCTGAAGCAACAATCTATCAAGCGAACCACTGGCTCATCAGCTTGCTCAAAACTCGTCCTCCCCTTTTTTCTGCATCTTCTTCGCTCCATACGTCGAGCCACCTAGGTAAAGGCTCATTAGTTCAGTTTTATGTTCAATCCCGTTGAAATAAAAAGTATTGTTTCAAATTCAAGATTAATGTCCTCAATCCTATAAGTAAAAGTAAGATCCGCTTTGATATTGTTTGAAACTGCATAACCTAAGCTCGCGCTTAATCTGTTTTCCCAAGTGTTCAATCCTCCATTCACAGCTTCAAACAACGCCTCAGAGGAGAAAACGAGAAAAAATTCTCGTGCATCTATTTTTTCACCTGAAAGGGGAAAATCCGTAGATAAACGATAACGATACCGGTGGGCAAATGATGATGAACGAATGCGTTGCTCTAATCTCGCTCTACTTACTAGCCGAAACCTTTTATCAATATGAGTAAAGGCCGCTTGTTGCGTCAGCCTATGTTCAAAAACATCCAATTCTTCGACAGGATCCACCATACGATACTTATACCCGACCGAAACCTTCCATGTAGGGCTTATTTTTTTAGTTAAAAACTGGTTGAATTCTAAAAAGGAGAACTCTGTGAGATTACCCTCACTATCTTCTAAAAATGATGTCCTTTGAGCAATGGAGGTATTGAATCTGAAGTTTTTAATGAGTTCATAATCGATGGCGGCTGAGCCTTCCCACACCAGCCTCCTACTTTCCTGAGCTAAAACGCTAGTCGCCAAAAAACTAAAACTTAAGAATAGTAATCGTCTCATCAATAAAGAATAAAATCAGCGGATCGCTTCGAAACTTCTCGCTTGTTTAATAGCTGTCCCTGATCGTTAAATAACAGCTCATAAGGCATCCAACTACCCTTTTCTTTCACCTCTACCTCCAACTCATAACAAATAATGTCTCCAAAATAAGCTGTCAACGCCTCACTAAATACTTCCTCCGCTGTTTTGGTTTTGGATGAAAATTGTTGTTGTATTTTCTCGATTCGATGTTTATCAAATTGTGCCAAAAAATCACAAATACCAGCGCGCACTTTGTTGTCTACATCGCTCCATGGCACAATGACTTCAATATCTTCCAGCTCTGGTTTTCTCGAAAACTCTACGCTATACTTCGCCTGGTTGTAAAAGAATTTCGCTTCATAGCTTTCATGATCACCATCTGTTTCCTTATAGAATTTCAATTTC
Organism: Cyclobacteriaceae bacterium; assembly: GCA_047635055.1. Classification (GTDB taxonomy): domain Bacteria; phylum Bacteroidota; class Bacteroidia; order Cytophagales; family Cyclobacteriaceae; genus JAVJRN01. The sequence goes on from JBLIIJ010000134.1 coordinate 6,325, forward strand.
TTTATTTGGTCCACATAAGGCCTCAATAGCCAATGTATTTCTAAAGGAATGTCTGCTGGTTTTACCTTAACCTCTCTTTCATACTTCTTTTCTTGAGCCGAAGTGCCAGTACAAAAAAATACGAGAAGCGAGAGTAGAAGAAGGCCTTTTTTCATTTGTCTTTCAAGTAATATAATCGATAGGTTAGATAGGTCTTGCAGTTTCATCACGTAAAAAACCTTTCGAAGCGACTTAAAGTTGTCACCCATTAACTTTATATTCCAATAAAAAGGAATTGTCATGGAGTTTGTCTCGAATGTTGCTGTTACAAAACTGATCGACGCTTATCCTCAATTGACCTCTTAAAAGTTATATCAATTGCGAGATTTAATGATGGAGGTCGCAGAAGAAACTGATGGATTAACAAAGCTTTTAGAAACAGCCAAATGGGGCGAACCGAGCTATCTAACGAAGTATGGAAGTACCATCAGAATAGATTGGAAAGAAAAAACACCTGACAAATGTTACTTGTTTTTCATTTGCTCGACAGAGCTGGTCAGCACATTCAAAATCATTTTTGGAGAGGACCTAGATTTTGAAGACAATAGAGCCATTTCTCCGAATCTCCATGAGCCAATCCCAATCGAAGCGACTAAAAGATGTCTGTCCTTGGCGCTCAATTATAAGAAGATAAAGTATTTACCCATGCTCGGCGCTTGAGCCATGGATAGCCTCGAATTTAAAACGGATAACCGATGGCGAAATTTAGCACTGGCGCAAAGTCTGGTGAGAAAGTGGTCCACGGCTTTTTCAAGGGTACGGCCAAATCAAGGCGAATAACGAAATTCTGTACGTCAACTCTCATTCCGAAACCCGAACCCATGGCCAACTGACTTAAAAAGGAAGACGAAAACCGCCCACCCGGTAAAGACTCGTTTTCATTTAATAACCAAACGTTTCCAGCATCAAAGAAAAGGGCTCCTTTAAGAAAGGAATAAATCGGGAAACGATATTCCAAATTTCCTTCTAACCTTATGTCTCCCGCTTGATCAAAAAAGGATCCAGAGTCATCGGTATTAGGCTGATAGGTGCCAGGACCAATAGATCTGATTCTAAATGCTCTTATGCTGTAGGGGCCTCCTGCGAAATATTGCTTAGAAAAAGGCAAGCTTTCAGAGTTTCCGTAAGGATAGCCAACTCCAAGAAATAACCGACTAATAAGCATCGCTTCCCCTCTCACTTTCTTATGATATCGAATGTCCAAATCGCTCTTAAGGTATTGTGCAAATTCTTGTCCAATGAATGTCGAAGCAGCACCATCCTTTGTATTTTCGCTTATCAAGTCAAGCGCGTTCCCAGCCATATCGGCATGTATAGAAATATATAATGGATTCGTCTTCTCGGGATCGGCAAGTTGGCTATACGTAAAAGTATAGGTCAGCCCTGCGATAAACTCTTGTTGAAAACTCAAGGCTAAAGTCGGGTTCTCATCAAGGATAGTTTGGAAATCTTCAGTCACATTTGAGAGTCTCAAAAAATTGATAGATATGGGTTTAAAGTCATGGTATATCTGAGCGTTGCTTTTCCAAGTATAACCGAATGTGGTAAGGAAAGAGTTGAGCCGATAGAGTCCACTTCTATTGAGAAATTCAAGACCGGTAGATATTCTCGTTTTAGGTACCGAATATTTAAAATTGGCCCTCAAGTCAATTGGGAATAATAACCTTGGCACTACAAGCTCTCCATTAAATCCAATCTGTGTGCTACTTAGCCCAGCATTATCTCTACTGAAAAATTGTCTTTCATAGCCAAACTCAGCGGTGATTTTCAGCAACTCTCCACCTTTGAACAAGTTCCGATTAATAGACGAAAAAGCTAAGCCTGGCCCTACAAAATTATTCGACTTGGATACTGCTTGAATTTCCGCTCGGAGCGTACGCTTATTGAGTGGTGATAACTCAACAGTGGCTTTCAAATGCCCTAGGGTATCAAATGGACCAACGTTATGTAAATTATCGTATCTGATATTGATGTACTTATAAGTACCAATAGCCCCAAGCCTATCACTCGTTAGCCTAGATAAGCCTGCGTTGTACCGTTGCTTTTCCTGAATCAACAAGTACGTGTTTAACCGGTCTGGTCTGAAGAAAATGTCTTCCTGAATATACGCTACCT
>JBLIIJ010000135.1:0-8421 GCA_047635055.1 Cyclobacteriaceae bacterium
AAAAAGAGAGGGGACTTTCAATGTTCACGGAATTAAATCCTCGTGTATAAGTTAGTCTTATTCCTCTCTTTCGTTCTTTTAATTGAGCCAATGAATTTAATCATTTGTAAACTTAGGATGTGTATAGGTAATGACGGTTTTGTGCTGAAATTCAACATTTTAGCATTTAACAGACCAAGTGATAATCTGAAAGTTAAGTGCTTCTAAATCCGCCACTAACCATACACAAAACGTTACAGCCCAACTAAAATCGCCAAAAATGAAGGTTACAGCTGAAAAAAGATGAAAAAGTTGCTCGTCTGATCTTTGCCTCTATGTACCCTCTTCATTTGAATATGCCACGGCTAGCTCGTTCTGTGGCTACTAATATACCTCTCCATGAGAAATACTGCGACGGCTAACAGTATCAACTGAAAAATCGTACCCACACTTTCTCTATAAGCCATCATTTCGGGAGTTGCCTCTTTGACATAGTGAATGATCCAGATTGGTTCTATGCCTTGCTTATCCCCGAAAGAAGCTAGCACAAAATTGGCGCCGAAGTGAAGTCCCGTTGGAAGGGCTATCCCTATTGAATACACAGCAGCCATACCGTACACAAAAGCCCATACGCCTGGTCCGACAAAGACCGAAATGATGAAGCCTTCACCCACGTGATACAAGGCAAATAAAACGGCTAATACCACTTGCGTAAGTCTCAATCCCACAGCTTTATTAAGCTTGAGAAACGGATATAATCGGAAGGCTACTTCCTCCATGAATGCTGCAGGAATAAATGCTAGAGACCAAAATAAAAAAGAGGGCACTTCATAATTTTCCGATAGTTCAATTTTCAGATCAGCCAAGTTGATGATCAAAAGAATTACCGTACCCGTGATTCCAATTCCGATTAGGAGGCCCACCACAGGGTGGCAAAAGGAAACAGTCTGCTACAAAAGAAAAAAAGGCACGGCATACAACATGGGCTAAGAAAACATAGGGGTTCGGTGATAATTCGGGAGTTCAGAGCTTTTGGAAAGTCCGCCAATCCAAAATTTTAATAATGAAAAAAGTTAAGTACATTCTAAGAATATTTGGATTGGCTAATTAGAAAACCGAAAGGGCAGCATTTCAAACTCCCCTACGTTTCTTATTAAAGCGTTGAACGTAATAATTATTAAAAACAAATATCATGAAATACAAAAACTATTTATCGGCTTTAGCATTGGTAGTCATTTTACCTATTACGATATCTTCCTGCAAAAATGAACCTCAAGAATATTCGGAAGGTCCTGATAAGACTTTGGAACTAAATGCTGAAAATGATATCATTCGTGGTAAATACCTTGTTGGTATTATGGGATGTAATGACTGCCATTCACCAAAAAGAATGGGAGAAAATGGTCCTGAAATAATCCCCGAACTATTGTTATCCGGCTATCCTTCTGAGCGACCTGTCGTGAATTTTGACAGTCCACTATTAAAAGAAGGGTTTGGAATGTTTTATCCAGATTTAACAGCCGCCGCAGGCCCCTGGGGCATCTCTTTTGCCGGGAACTTAACACCAGATGCTACTGGTATGGGGAATTGGACGGAGGAGCAATTTAAAATCGCACTAACACAAGGGAAATTCAAAGGACTGGAAAATGCTCGCATGTTACTTCCTCCAATGCCTTGGTTTAATTATTCGGAAATGAAAGATGAGGATATTCGTGCGGTGTTTAAATATTTACAAAGCATTAACCCTGTTGAAAATGTTGTACCGGCTCCAGTGAGTCCTGAAAAAATGTAAAGTACTAGACTACACACAACATTGTTTAAAACGTATTAAACACATATTAAACTAACCAATATCCGCAATAAGCGGAACATAAAAACTCGCATTAAAGGTGATATTTAAGTAATGGAATTTTAGAATGCCCTCATGGAAAATAAGTTTGTTAATTAATTTTCTAGAATATCACCCCTATCAGAGGAAGAAGCTGAAGCAATCGCTAAAAGTATGCAAACCAAGGCCTTTAAAAAGGGGGAGTATTTACTCCGTGAGGGATAGTTTTTAACCTCCACCTATTTTATTCTTAAAGGCTGTGTGTGAAAATACCTGTTAACACATGCTGAAGAAAAAACAACCCATTTCTTCGTCGAAGAACAGTGGGCCTCACGAGCTGCTAGAAACTGACCTGTAAAAGCACTAGATTGTAACTCTTATCAGCGTCCAAGTGCTTTTCTTATCTGGTCAATATCCTTTCTCATATATCAAACAATATCCCAAACAGCTACAATGAAACATCTCTTTAGCACGATCATATGCTTCCTGACTATTTGCACAGCAGGTTACAGTCAGACAAAAACCAATTTAGAACTCATTGATATTTTTAATATGGAGTTCGTATCAGACCCCCAAATATCACCTGATGGCTCTAAGGTTATCTACGTGCGGAATTTCAAAGATGTAATGACCGATAGAAACCTGTCTAACCTGTGGGTCATAAACTTTGATGGTTCCAATAATAGACCTTTAACCACCGGGAATCAGAATGACTACTACCCAAGATGGTCTCATGATGGTAAGAAAATCGTCTTCAAATCGAACATGGCTGATGACAAAATGAAGCTGTACGTTATGTGGATGGATACGAAAGAAGCTGCTCCTTTGACAAATACCAAAGAGGTTCCCAATAGTATTTCTTGGTCGTATGACGATACACAGGTAGCCTTTAACATGTTTGTTTCGAAGCAGTCGGAATCGATTGTGAAAATGCCCAATAAGCCTGAAGGGGCAAAATGGAATACACCACCCACTTATATTGATGATATGAATTATCGAGGTGATGGGCAAGGTTACTTGAGAAGTGGAAACATGCAATTATTCACTTTGCCGATTGAAGGTGGCACGCCCAGACAATTGACCTTTACTGATTTTGATCACAGTGGTCCGATCTGGTCTTCAAATAATTCAACACTGTATTTTGAAGCCAATTTTCACGAAGAAGAAGAAATAGAGCCGCTAGATTCAGAGATCTACCAACTGACAATCGGCACTGGAGAGATCGAGGCAATCACAAAACGATATGGCCCAGATGGTAATCCTGCTTTGTCCCCGAGTGGCACTCAAATAGCTTACTTAGGCTTTGATGACCGATACCAAGGTTATCAGCTCACCGATCTGTATGTGATGAATACCGATGGGACAAACTCAAAAATAGTATCTAAAGACTTCGACAGAAGCATAGAAAGCATCAGCTGGAGTAATGATGGTAAAGGCTTGCACTTTCAGTACACGGACAAAGGCAATACAAAGCTCGCATACATGACACTAGGTGGACAGGTATCAGTCATAGCTGAAAATTTAGGTGGCCTTTCGCTGGGTAGACCCTACAATGCCGCAAGTTTTTCCGCATCATCGAACGGTAAGTTTGCTTACTCTCTGGGGACTACTGCTCATCCTTCAGATTTAGGTGTTGCGACTTCCAAATCAACCAAACGTTTAACTGCGCTAAATGATGACTTATTTGCTTTCAGAAATGTAGGAAACGTTGAAGAAATCTGGTGGGAGTCTTCCTTTGACCAACGTCAAATACAAGGATGGATAGTCACGCCTCCTAACTTTGACCCAAACAATAAGTACCCATTCATTCTAGAAATCCATGGTGGCCCATTTGCAAGTTATGGATCTGTTTACTCTGCTGAAATACAGGCTTTTGCTGCAGCTGGATACGTAGTGCTGTATTCCAACCCACGCGGTAGTACTAGTTATGGAGAAGAATTTGGCAATTTGATTCATCATGATTACCCTAACCATGATTATGAGGACCTAATGTCAGGCGTAGATGCTGTGGTTGAAAAAGGATATGTAGATACAGAGAATTTATTCGTAACAGGAGGAAGTGGCGGAGGTGTCCTCACCGCTTGGATCGTGGGTAAAACAGATCGATTCCGAGCAGCTGTTGTCGCAAAGCCAGTTATCAATTGGTATAGTTTTGTGCTCTACTCTGATGGTGGTGAAGTCTACTCAAAGTATTGGTTTGACAAAAAACCGTGGGAAGATCCTGAAAGCTACTTGAGACGGTCGCCATTGACTTATGTGGCGGATATTACCACCCCTACTATGCTACTGACGGGCGAAGAGGATTTCAGAACACCTATTGCAGAATCAGAACAATTTTATGGTGCATTGAAGTTACAAAACGTCGAAGCTGCCTTGGTAAGAATACCTGGCGCATCACATGGCATAGCCAACAGGCCAAGCAATTTGATTGCTAAAATGGCAAGTATTTTGGCGTGGTTTGAAAAATACAAAACCAGTGATGAGGAAGAATGATTAGCCGACATCTAGACTGAGAATCAGTACTCAATAAAGAGGGTGTACATGTCTTCCTTGTGAAGCCTGATTGTTTAATCGAAGGAAACGTGTATCGCAGAATCGATGAGCAGCGACTTGAGAGATAGATTTTTCAAACGAAAACCCTAATCGAATGCATTAAGATTCGTTGATAACTGGATTGACAACAAAGCAACGATTGCCCTTCGGTTTATACCGACATCTCGGTCTACATACCCCCCAACAAAAATGAAGGAATGGATCTTTGCTGAACCCACCTAAATCATTATATTGGCGGCTTTTATTTCAACTATCTATTGCTAAATGACCCTTACGTAGAGGTCGTGACATACTGGCTAACCTTACCACCTATATATGCAAAAAGCATTCACATTCTTCAATACAGCAATCGCAGCGATCTGGCGTTCATTCATGCTTATCGTGCCTCTTCTGCTAATTATAGGCATTGTTTCATCCTGTCAGACAGCAAATGACAAAGAGAAAGATTCTGGATATCCCTTACTTGGTGCAGGATTTGGATTGTATAGCTCGACATTTCTTGTAGATGATCTAAGAAGCACGCGAGATTATTTCGTCGATACACTCGGTTTTGATATGTCAGAACCTGATGGTTTTGAAAAAGGCACTTTCGATGGAACCCTCACGACATCCATATACTTTCCCGATATGTCAACTATCGGATTCCTCGCCCTTGAGGATTCCCTTGTGACTGATAGCACCCCTTCATACATTTCGAAATTTCTGGCTAATTATGAAGGCGTGCAGAGCTATTCTTTATCCAGTTCCTCAGCTGACACAACCTATGACTGGCTGACAGCTCAAGGGTTCCAGATGGATTCTGTACAATCCTATCGGACTTCAGACAATCCACCCGAAGGTTGGTCGCGAGATGATGGTGGCAATCAAGAGCGTAGCTTAGATTTCAAACAGGTACACCTCTCTTATCTTCCAAGATTTATAGAAGATGTGAATACTGATTACCAAAAGATGCACAGGCAACGGAACACCTATTACGCCTTCTTCCGAAGCTATGCAAATCACCCAAACGGAGTGGTAGGCATTGCCTCTTTACAAATTGCAGTTGATGACCTAGATGAAGCCCGTAAGGCATATAAAAAAATGGGTCTCGCAGAACTGATCGATGACCCATCAGATAATAAAGCACGTTTTCAACTCAAGCGACATCAAGAAATAGAATTAGTAGCCTCACAAGCAACCGATGATGCACTTTCAAAATTCCTACAAGCTCGAGGTTCGGGGGTATTTGCTATACGTTTCGACGTTGCAAATCTTGATTCTACCTATCAATTTCTAAGCGAAAGACTTCCGGCTGCAGCGCTCACCCTCGATTCACTTAACGGTCGCATTACCGTACTAAGCGACTATGCGCAAGGCGTTCAACTAGAATTTGTGAATGAGCCTAATGAGCAAGCACTACGAGCTGAGAAATTTAAATTAGGCGCCAAATTGGATAGTGTGGCTCTTGATAATGCTGCGGATATGTATCAAAAATATTGTGCCCTTTGCCATGGTGAAAATCGAGAAGGATATGCTGCTGATTTTGCTCCCTCGCTTCGCTCCCATTCTCTCTTGGCCACATCTAATACCTCCAATTTTCTTCGCTATACCGTCCAGTTTGGCAGATCGGGTACGGCCATGGCAGGCTATCTAGACTCGCAAGGTGGGCCTCTCGAATACATAGAGATAGAACTGATCCTACAATGGTTGTATGAACAAAGTGGCGTCGAGGAACCTATTGAACTTTCAAGAGAACCCGTATTGGGAAATGTCGAGCTTGGCGCTGAAATCTACAGCGAAAAATGTGCTGTATGTCACGGACCAAATGGAGAAGGCATATCTGCACCCGCACTAGGAAACGCTATGCTGTTGGCAACTGCGACTGATGAATTCCTGAAGTATGCCATTATGGAAGGTAGAGATGGTACGCCGATGATCGGGTTCAAAGACAGCCTCAGCGTGGATGAAATCAATGGGCTTACAGCATTTCTCAGGAGTCGTGCCTCTGGCTGGAACATTCCAAAAGGTGATACGGTGAGGATTCCAACACCTGAGGAGTATGTACTGAATCCCAATAGTGAAGCACCCAACTTCGATCTACGAGACGGACTATACGTCCCTTCAAAACAAGTATATCAGGCCATGCAAGACAGTGCACGGATGATCATACTTGATGCCCGTTCAAAAGTCGCCTGGCGACAAACACATATTCCTGGTTCTGTTCCAGTTCCATACTACGAAGAACCAGAAGCATTTGTGGAGGATCTTCCAAACGATGGTACATGGATCGTTGTGTATTGCGCATGTCCGCATGCGGCATCACAGCGGGTAATCAATACCCTCAAGCGGTATGGCTATGAAAATACGGCCATTATTGATGAAGGTGTTCTGGTATGGGCACAGCTTGGATATCCGGTCAAGAACGGTCAATAGATCAGTCAGTACGACTTAGCAAATTGTAAATTGACTTCAAGTTGTCTGGGGTGGCACTATTATGTGCAGAAAAGAGAATGGAGATGTGAAAAACTAAATCGCATTCATGGATAGGTACCACTTACCATATGAAGCCAGTGTCCAGCGAAGAGGCGAAGTTTCTAAGCTCTTAAGCAGATGAAGTGACAGCCTTCGAAAAAAAACAACTGTGTAAATAGCATTTCCGGGCAAAACTTATGGTTATGTATTGAAAATAGAATAATTTAATTGCCACAATTAAACGAAATCACTATGGGTAAGGGTCAAGACGCAAAAAAGAGCGTAAAAAAAGAAGCTACAAAAACACCAAAAGAGAAAAAAGCTGAAAAAAGACTGAAAAAAACAAAGTAAGGGCTATCAAATGTTGTGCTTACTTGTAATGCACTATCCAAGTAAATAGACTTGCTTTCTGTTTATGGTCAGCGCATTTGCACATAAGGCAATCATAGTAGCTAATAGCTACTATGAAGCTCAAAAATAAAAAGGCATCGCTTCTACGGTAGAAGTGATGCCTTTTTTATGCGTCAAAACCAGTCTTACTGAACTGAAAAATACTTGGGGACTAAGCCCTTAATCTTATCCAGAGTTTCTGTAACCGTTAGTTCACTCATGCCTCCTGCAGCGTTGGCATGCCCATCGATAAGAAGATTGACTTAAATGTTCTAGGCATAGCGCGCCACTCTGCTGCGTCCGCATAACCAATCTAACTACCTTCAGGAAGGTCAAAAGTTATGCTCCGAAACAGGTGCCAACTCAACGGACAACCACTCCGCATATTAGTAATCCCTCCTATAAAAATGTTCATCTCCGGTGAAATTTGTCTCGATATGAGTATGTTTTCAGTTGATGTAAAGGGATTGAAAAACATTAACAATTGAAAGGTATTTACCGCATGATGAGTCCCCAGAGCCTAGAGTTCATATATATAGGAGACTCCATACTATCAACAATGGCTGTATCTCTGAATGGTGCGTGCTAAGCTTTGGAAATCAATGGAATAAAAAAATTACAAGAACTCGGGCTCTTTCATATTCGGGTTCACTAAAAAATAAAGCGAAAATCAACGTCAATTGGATTTAGAGAATCAATCCTTGTAACTTTTGAAGGTAATGAATAGGAAGGGCTTGAAACATTCCTTGATGGAATAAACAAGATAACCACAAAATAAACGTCTGCTCAACAAGGAATAAGCAATAGCCCCATAAATCCGAATCCCGTACCAATACGTTCGCTTTCAATTAAAAAAAGAAACCTAAAACGGTATAAAAATAATAGGTGTTAAATGCCAAACCCAACGTTGATACATAAGAACAAAGCCCGTAAATTTATAAATTTGGCTAAGTGACAACCCAAAAAATAAATGTATCCTAATCGCTTACTATTCTTATATAAACCATCTGCCTTAACGAACATTAAATGGAATCTGATTTAAAAACATTAGAATTTAAAGGACGTGTAGTTTTCCAAAAAAAAGGTTCCAACGTTTGAAAGGTTGCCCAAAGAGTACCACGAGAATGAAGCTTGTTTTGTTTTTGTGAATAAAGGTAGTTTTCAGGTTAGATCACAAACCGAAATTGTACAGGTAAACAAAGAAAATGCCCTATTAGCCA
>JBLIIJ010000136.1:0-8285 GCA_047635055.1 Cyclobacteriaceae bacterium
TGGTCCTATTTAACAGAACATATATATATATATATATATATATCAGCTATTGGTCCACTTTCTGCATCCACCATGTCCCATTTTCAATACAAGTTAGTTGTTTTGAAATGTTGAGACTACCAACTATTGACTCAATTTCCCAAGTACCCTCAAACCTGTTGGTCGCTTCATTGAATGTTCCGTAATAATGGATCTCAGGATGCTTTTTCTCCTTATCTAAAATGAACGTTTCAGTTTTTCTATTTAGGAGGATTAAATGCTCATATTCCTTCACGAGACTGATCATTTCATCATCAATAAATCCTCTGACCTTAGATTGCTCTTTTATTCCTTCTTCAACTTCTAAGTCTTTACAGTCTCCATTAAAACCATCTTCATCACCCGTTAGACTCATTTCAAAATCTACTTCAAACATTAATTTTTCCTCTTGAAGTACTTGAGTAAACACTCCTTTCCAATTCCCGGATATCATATTTTCATTCATTTATAAAACCTGTTTCCATTGATCAGACTCAGCAAATTCCCTAATCGTTTCATTTCGTTTGTTTAAAAGCTGAGTCATATATTTCTTTAATAAGATAAGATCGACAAACCTTCCAATAATCCCAAACGGAGAAACGTACTCGAATTGGTCAATCATTCTTGTTCCAGTGTCAGTTTGTTCAAATCGATGTTCATGTCTAAAGCTTTTAAACGCTCCGTTGACCATCTCATCAACAAAGATACTTGGACTTTCAAATTTCGTGATTTTAGTGCTCAGCGTTTGAGAAACTCCAAAATGTGTAGCCCTCCAAGTCACGGACTCATGAAGGTTTATGAGCCCAGACGTAATACCGTCAACGGCTTCTTCTTTCGTATGCTCTGTAGAAATCTGATGAAGATCAATACTTCTTGATAAGTCAAAGCAGCGATCCATCGGTGCATTTATTTCCGTATGTATGATAATTATCGGCATTGTAGGGTGTCTTTTTAATTTTTTTAAACGGTGGATGGACAATGCTAAGTTGTGCTGTTTTTTAATTTATATAACAAAGTGCTTACTGATTTTGCACTAGGCTGGAGTGGTCAATAAAGAAAGGGGGATACCCGATCCATAGTTGTGGTGATTTTTATAGCCCGCGCAAAAGACTAATCACCTTAGCGAGATGATAGCAGGTTTGGATGGCTACCTTTTCTTTAATTTCTTATCAATGTCATAATCCAGTTTCATCCAAAACTTCACTTAACTCAACCCTTACATTATTTCGATATGGTACGACCCACGCGTCTTCAATACCCATGGCTTGTAAGTGATTCCTTAAAATATCAGCTTTTTTGTAGTCTCTAAATTGGCCAATAACCACTTTATCAAATTCTTTTTTTCCTTCAATTCCTAGATTTATAGACTGATCCAGCTCTTTAGAAATTTCTCGCTCTTTAAAAGCCCCAATCTGAACCTTAAAAACAACGCCTTTGATCATAGCTTCAGGACATTCTAGCTCCTGATTGGAAAGCTCATTTAGTGATTCCCTCGCAGATAATAGTCTTTTCTTCAACTTGACATTTTCTTCATTTAAGGAAGACTCGTTCTGTTCGAATTCATTTGTTTTTACCTCTAATTCATTATTGTTTTCCTTCAGCTGCTGCATTTGATCTTGAAGTGACTGATGATCTTGCTTCAAGCTCACAAGCTCTTTTTTTGCGGCACAGCTTCCTAATAGAAAAATAGCCAGTAGTATAACAGCTGACGAAAAAACTGCGTTTCCTTTAAAATCATCTGCTTTTTTGAATTGTACCATATCCGTAGTATTTAAGTATTTTATGTAGGTTTATTTGTTTTAAAACGCTTCTATTTGAAATTAGAACAAATAAACGGGATTTGAAAGCGTAGTGTTATTTCATCAATCCTGCAGATCCAAAATCAAGAACTCCGGAGCAAGCGCTCGAGGTATGAAGGCTGATAATTGCTTTTTATCAACTTCTACCCTTTCGTCATTAATCTACGTTAGTTGTTTCTAGAAAGAACAATAAAAATCCATTCGGACCTTGGTGAGATAACCTTACTTTTGATAAAGGGATATCAATACAGTTTGAAAAGTACCTTTAGCTGACATAAGCTAGGTATATGAAAAAATAAGTTTACCTAGTTTTAGCTTGGCATTACATCACGCTCACTTCCCTCATCCAAATCATGTTCCAATGAACTTGGTTAGCGCTAATAGTTGATAGGTGTCAACACTTGCCCATCTCAACGCTTTACTCACAATTGTCAAGAAATAGTTCCAAGCATTGGTCATTTGCACTGCTGTTTACACCCATCAAATCTTACAAGCCAGAAACAGACACAAAAATCTCCATAATTAGCCACACATTTATACGTTAGACCACCTATGTAAAACAGAAAAGTCATGGCTTGTTTGTCAAACTATTATAGGAAATTCGCAATTCAAACGAGGGTAATTCAACAAAATTTTATGCTAAGAAAAATTATAGGCATTGTATTAGGCATCTGTATACTTGCTATAGCATTTTATGTTGCCAAGTCACTCATTAGTTCCAATCAAAGACCAAGGAAGGAAGTACCTCAAGTCATTAAAACAGTCTACACACAACCTGTTGTCAATGGCGAAGTAGCTATCATAGTGAACGCTAATGGTAACTTGGTTTCTTCTAGAAAAGTGGAGCTTTTCGCTGAAGTGCAAGGCATACTATTGGAGGCCAATACGCCTTTTAAGGCAGGCCAGTCGTTTCGTAAAGGAGAAGTGCTTTTAAGGATAAATAGTCAAGAGTTTTACACAAGCTTGCTTGCACAAAGAAGCGCATTTTTTGATCGAATAGTGGCCATGATGCCAGATCTGAAATTTGACTATCCAGAAGCTTTTGACAAGTGGAGCGCTTACCTCAAAGCTTTTGATCTAGACAAGAACATCAGTCCTCTTCCTAAATTCAAGACGGACAAAGAACGATTTTTTGTAACAGGAAAGCAGATCATCACTACCTATTATAATGTCAAGAATTTGGAGGAGCGCTACGTAAAGCATGTGATAAGCGCTCCATTTGATGGTGTCTTGGCAGAATCACTTGTTAATGCAGGAACGCTCATAAGAACGGGGCAAAGACTTGGTGAGTTTATTTCTCTTCAAAGCTTTGAGCTTGAGGTAGCTGTCAATGCGGAATACTTGGAAATCATGAAAGTGGGTAAGCAGGTAAAGCTGATGGACTTAAGTAATAATAAAGAATGGATGGGTACCGTAAAAAGAGTCAATGGCCGAATTGCACAAGAAACGCAAACCGTGAATGTATATATAGGCATCAGCGGAGAAGGCTTAATGGAGGGAATGTTTATGGAAGCAAAAATTGCAGCTCAGCCTCAAAGTAATGCCATAGAAATCAGCAGAGATCTACTTGTTAATGAAAAAGAGATCTTTATTGTGGAAAATGATGTGCTTGTAGTAAAGGAAATCATCCCCGTCTACAATACTGATAATACGGTGATTGTGAAGGGCTTGAAGAATGGCACCAATATGATCATAAGACCTGTGGCAGGCGGATATGCCGGTATGCCGGTAGATATGGTCAATGAGCTCTCGCTTTCTAATCAATAGATCATGAGGAAAATCATCGCATATTTCATCAAATACCCCGTAGCGGTTAATGTTTTGATGTTCGCTATTATTATTTTTGGGCTCATTGGAGTTTCAAAAATGAAGTCCTCTTTTTTTCCTTTGGTGGATTCAAAGGTGATCAATATCGCCGTGACTTACCCAGGCGCATCTCCCTTTGAGATAGAGCAAGGTATTATTCTCAAATTAGAAGATAATTTAAAAGGTATTGTCGGAATCGATCGAGTGCTCTCTACGAGCAATGAGAATTCCGGATCTATTAGAGTAGAAATTGAGAAAGGTCAAGATATTGATCTGATGATTCAAGAGGTGAAGAATGGGGTAGATCGGGTACCCTCTTTCCCAACAGGTATGGAGCCTATAGTCGTCAGTAAGCAAGAAAGTATCCGGCCAACGATCACTTTTGCCTTGAGCGGAGAAAACGTTGATTTGAAAACGCTTAAACAAATAGCCAGAGGAATAGAAAACGACATGAGAGCGATAGACGGCATCTCTCAGGTAGCTCTTTCTGGTTTTCCTAGTGAAGAAATAGAGATAGCGATAAGAGAAAAAGATCTGCTAGCTTACAATCTATCCTTTGATGAGGTGGCTAGAGCCGTTTCTAGAGAAAATATTATTACCTCTGGAGGAAATATCAAGACAGCAACAGAGGAATATCTGATTCGCGCCAATGGCAGAGCTTACGTAGCTCGGGAAATGGACTTTTTAGTTGTAAGAGCTGGGCTAGATGGCACTGTGATCAGATTGAGAGATGTAGCAGATGTGCGAGACCGATTTGCAGAGACGCCCAATGCGAGCTATTATAATGGAGATGTCTCCATTAACATTACCATTAGTAACACCAATGATGAGGACTTGGTATCGTCAGCCGCTAAAGTGCGGGATTATATTGCTGACTTCAATCAGAAGTACCCAAACCTTAAACTCAATGTCGTCAGTGATGCTTCTGTCACGTTGGACCAGCGAACCCTACTATTGGCAGAGAATGCCGCTATCGGAATCGTACTGGTTTTGATTTTCCTTTCGTTATTTTTAAATACAAGATTGGCGTTCTGGGTGGCTTTGGGTTTACCAGTCGCTTTTCTTGGGATGTTCATTTTCGCCTCCAGCGTGGGCATCACCATTAATGTCCTCTCCTTATTTGCCATGATCATTGTGATTGGTATACTGGTCGATGATGGTATAGTAATCGCTGAAAATATCTATCACCATTATGAAAAAGGTAAAAGCCGAGTCCAAGCGGCTATAGATGGTACGATGGAAGTAATCCCTCCTATTGTATCTGCTATCCTTACCACGCTCTTGGCGTTTGGTACGTTTCTTTTCTTAGATGGCAGAATCGGAGATTTCTTTGGTGAGGTTTCTATGGTCGTTATTTTGACACTTTCTATTTCATTGATAGAAGCGTTGATTATTCTCCCTGCTCACATCGCGCATTCAAAAGCGCTTTTGAGAAAAGATGATAAGGTCAAGAAAAGAGGCATTGCATTGGTTTTCTCAAAATTGAGACAATTCAATAAAGTAGGTGATAAAATCATTGAGTTCCTGCGAGACAAAACGTATGCTAAAGTGTTGCGATTTAGTTTAAATAATCGCTTTTTAGCTCTTTCAATTGCCTTTTCGCTGCTTATACTCACTTTTGGGTCTATTGGAGGTGGCATCATACGTACAACTTTCTTTCCGCAAATTGCTAGTGATCAAGTAAGTGTCACGCTAAAAATGCCTGAAGGCACGAACGTGGCGATTACTGATTCTATATTGACAGTTATTGAGGCAAAAGCTTGGGAGGCCAACAAAGAGTTTACGGCACGCCAAACCGGAAACAGTCAAGTGGTTGAAAACATCATTAAGCGTATTGGTCCTGGGTCTGCGAATGGTTCGCTTCAAATTAACCTTTTGCCCGGGGAACTTCGTGACTTCCCTTCTACTGATGTTGGTAATGCTATCCGTGCAAGTATGGGTACTGTCTATGGCGTAGAGTCCTTGACTTATGGCGGAGGACGAAATTTTGGCGGTAGCCCTATTTCTATTTCCCTTTTAGGCAATGACACAGAAGAGCTTAAGGCCGCTAAAACAGAATTGAAGCTCCAATTAGAGAGCAATGCCCTCATTAAGGATATTACTGACAATGATCCTCGTGGGATTAAAGAAATCAATATTAAACTAAAGGATAAGGCTTTCCTTCTTGGCTTAAATACGCAAGGCGTAATGGGTCAAGTTCGTAATGGGTTCTTTGGTTTTCAAGCTCAGCGCTTTCAACGAGGGCAGGATGAGATCAAAGTATGGGTAAGGTATGATGAAGAAAATCGTTCCAGCATCAACCGCTTGGACGAAATGAAGATCTCTGCTCCTGATGGTTCGCTGGTTCCCTTCAAGGAAATAGCAGACTATACCATCGCACGTGGAGAGATCTCGATCAATCACTTAGATGGAAGACGTGAAGTACAAATACTTGCTGACTTATCTGATCCTACGGAGAGTGCTCCGGATATCCTTAATGATATAAAAACCAATATATTACCTGATATACTTGACAAGTACCCATCGGTGACGCCTCTTTATGATGGCCAGAAACGCGAGCAGAATAAATTAGTGGAATCAGCGAATACCGTGATTCCTATTATCATCTTCTTGATCTACCTAACAATTGCTTTCACCTTTAGGTCTTATGATCAGCCACTCCTACTCCTACTCTTAATCCCACTCAGTTTGGTAGGTGTTGCGTGGGGACATTGGATTCACGGTTACCCAATCAATATTTTATCTTGGCTCGGAATTATCGCTTTGATAGGGATTATGGTGAATGATGGATTAGTCCTTATTGGTAAATTTAATAATTATCTCAAAGAAGGGATGACCTATGATACTGCACTCTTCGAAGCTTCCAAATCAAGGTTCAGAGCAATATTTTTAACATCACTGACGACAGTAGCGGGTCTTGCCCCATTGATTTTTGAAAAAAGTAGACAAGCGCAATTTTTGATACCTATGGCTATATCTATCGCCTATGGAATTGCCATTGCCACAGTACTTACCCTTATCATTCTACCTGTTTACCTATCGCTAAGCAATTCATTGAAAGTGCAAATGAAATGGCTTATATCTGGGAAAAAGATAACGCGCGAAGAAGTAGAACCAGCGGTGATTGAACTTCAAACAGAATCAAATGAACAATAGAACGATTTTAGTCTCCACGCTCCTTTTATTGGCTGCCACCATTACTTATGGTCAGGAATTGCTATCGAAACAAGAGGCTATCTCCTTGGCGCTTGAGTCAAACTTTGATATTGTAAGATCCAACCAATCTATTTTGATTGAAGAGAATAATACAAGTATTTACAACTCAGGCTATTTACCAACAGTCAATGGAACTGCTAATATTAATTTTAATGTTGAAAATGTCACTGCCGAATTTCAAGATGGTACTGAACGCTCTTTGGATCGCGCAAAGTCAAACAGTAGGTCTGCAGGGCTCAATGTAAATTGGGTACTTTTCGATGGTTTCAATAGGTCTTACACAATGAGTCTAAACCAAGCCAACTATTCCGTGAGTCAGTTAAATGCACGTGCTACCCTGGAAGTGGTCATTCTTGATTTATTCAATTCTTATTATGAAGTGGCCAGAACCCATAAAACAGTAAAAAGCTTGAAGTCAAATTTGAATATATCTAAAGATCGATTACTTCGGGTATCCTACGGGTTTGATTATGGACAGAGCACCAAACTAGACATTACTAATGCGCTGGTAGATGTTAATACGGATAGTATAAATCTGCTCAATGCCAAACAAAGCCTCGGCAATGCGCATCGAAACCTTAATTTTTTGCTTGCGAGAGACGCAAACGTATCTTTTGAAGTAGACACAACCATCTCCTTCACCAAACTGGCCGCCAAAGAAGTATTTGAAGCTAAGTTGGTGAGCAACAATACACAAATATTATTGGCGAAATCCGGAATAATGGTAAGCGATTATAATACACGCATTAACACTAGCAGGTACTTGCCTACGCTGGCAGTCGATGGTAATTATAATTATAGGTTGGGCAATAACAACAGTGCATCTTTTCTTGCGGGGAGTGTCAATTCGGGACTCTCCTATGGAGCTTCGTTGAGTTGGAGCTTATTTGATGGAGGTGCTACAAAAACAGCGGTTCAAAATGCTAAAATCAATCAATTCATTGAAAAAGCATCCTTACAACAAGCCAAGCAACAAGCCGTACTCAGTTTTGAAAATGCTTGGTCTGATTATCAAAATAGACTCTTTGTGGTGAGTGCACAGGAGCGTAATCTATCCGCCAATGAGAATAATTTCGAAAGGACAACAGAGAAATTTCGTCTTGGGCAGGTTACCTCGTTGGACTTTCGCGTCGCACAACAAAACCTGTTGCAAGCCGAAATCAACCTGATAGAAGCTCGATACAATGCGAAGATTGCAGAACTAGCGATCTATCAATTAGTTGGAGATATTCAAGTAGCTAATTTCTAATATTGGAACCCATTTTTATTGTGAGTTTCAAGGATGGTCTGGTAAACCCATTCGTTATACGATTTCATTTACCTAATAAGTAGGTAGAAGCAGATGATGTGCTCATTCAGATTATAGGTATTTAAGATTTTGCTTCTATCATAATGTGATACCTTATTGTCGTTAGCACAACGCTTGACTTGCCCGACCATACGCCG
>JBLIIJ010000137.1:0-8183 GCA_047635055.1 Cyclobacteriaceae bacterium
TCAAATATCAGACTTATCAGACTACTCTATTATCTCGTTATTTTCCCGCTATCTAAGCTGCCATTAGCACTGCTTCAAGGTATTTCTAGTGGTCTTTACTACGTCGTTTATTCTATTTTGGGGTATAGGTTAAGTGTGGTTAGAACAAACCTGGAGCTGAGCTTTCCGGATAAAAATGCGACTGATCGTCGACAAATTGAGAGGCTATATTATCGCCATTTTTGTGATTTGATAGTTGAGGGGATTAAAAATTTTTCTATTTCAAAGCAAGAGGTAGAAAGTCGTTTTTTTATTGAAAACCCTGAAATGGTAGATCAATATTTAGGGAGTGGACGTCATGTGATTATTACTGGCGGACATTATAACAATTGGGAATTGTATGCATTGGCAATGCCATTATACCATCGATTTTCTGGTTTAGCGATATATAAAAAGCTACATAATCGATTTCTAGATGAGAAATTGAGAAGTTCTCGGGAGAAATACGGGTTAAAAATGATTCCTATGAAAACAACGATGGATTACTTTAATCGAGATGCCAAGAGACCAAAATATGGCTTTGTCTTTGGTGCGGATCAATCACCGAAAAACGGAAGTAATGCTTATTGGATGAAGTTTTTGAATCAAGACACAGCGCTACTTTTTGGAGCCGAAAAATACGCAAAGGAATATGACGCACCTGTTGTTTTTGGAGAAATCACCAAAGTTAAAAGAGGCTATTATTCCCTGAAGTATCAGCTAATTACTGATCACCCAAAGGAAACTCCGTACGGTTATATCACGGAGGGACATACCAAAATACTAGAGGGAATGATCCAGAGAAATCCTCCCTTTTGGCTTTGGAGTCACAAGCGGTGGAAACATAAGAAACCCGTTAATGCAGGTTAAACATTTTTTATCAAATATTATTTATGATACCCATTCTAACCGCACAGCAAATAAAGGAGGTTGACCAATACACTATTGAGAATGAGCCAATAAGTTCTATTGACCTGATGGAAAGAGCTTCAGGAGCCTTTGTAACTTGCTTTAAGGAAAAATATAACAATAAGTCGGTTGGAGAAATCTTCATCATTGCTGGAACTGGTAATAATGGTGGAGATGCATTGGCTATCGCAAGGCTCTTAGTGCAGGACTCCTATCGAGTAAAGGCATGCATAGTCGGAGAGACACCCAAGGGAAGTGCTGATTTTAAAATCAACTTCAAGCGTCTCAAAGGAGTTTGTGAATTGCGTATACTAAAGTCAGTTTCAGATATTCCTTCGTTAGCGGACAAGGATGTCATAATTGATGGGATTTTTGGTTCGGGACTCGCACGCGAGGTTGTAGGCATTCATAGAGAGGTAATAGAGAAGATCAATAATTTTGATGGTGATAAAATCAGTATTGATATTGCTTCCGGCTTGTCAACAGATGCTTTGGATATCCCAAAAGTGGCTGTTGAACCTAATTTGACCATCACCTTTCAAATTCCCAAATGGCCTTTTTTGCAACCATCTTATGCTAAGTGGGTAGGAGAACTTGCCGTTGTTGATATTGGGCTTGATTCGGCTTATATATCTACAAAAGCGGCCGGATATTTTTTGAATGAAAAGTCAGATTTCAAACGAATTAGCAGGCCGGTATTTAGCCATAAAGGAAGTGCTGGGAGCGTGCTATTGGTTGCTGGGAGCAAGGGGAAAATGGGCGCTGCGGTATTAGCCGCACGGGCTGT
Source organism: Cyclobacteriaceae bacterium (assembly GCA_047635055.1). GTDB lineage: Bacteria > Bacteroidota > Bacteroidia > Cytophagales > Cyclobacteriaceae > JAVJRN01. The sequence goes on from JBLIIJ010000137.1 coordinate 1,715, forward strand.
TTTGAGAAGCGGGGCTGGACTATTATTTTCCCATGTGCCCAAGTGTGGGTTGGAAATTATGCAATGCAGCGTGCCTGAAAGTATGGTACTAGAGGAAGAGCATGAAGAGGTAGTCTCAGAAATTGAAATTCCTGAAAAGATTAATGTAATTGCCATAGGCCCAGGATTGGGTAAAAATCCAACAACTCGAAAAGCTTTGTACGCATTGTTAGAAAATGTAGACAAGCCAATTGTTATTGATGCAGATGCAATCAACTTTATTGCTGCACACAAAGATTTATTAGCGCTGATACCCAAGGGCAGTGTATTGACACCACATCCAGGGGAGTTTGAGAGACTTGTTGGCAGCTGGGCTACTGAAAATGAAAAGCTCGAAAAGTTGAAACTTTTTTGTCGGACACATCAAGTCTTTATGGTGCTAAAAGGAGCTTTTTCTGCAATCTGTAATCCTAATGGGTTGGTGGTTTTTAATACTACAGGTAATGCTGGCATGGCAACAGCCGGAAGCGGCGATGTATTGACCGGGGTAATCACAGGAATCATCGCTCAAGGTTATCTACCAGAGTATTCCCTAATGCTTGGCGTTTATATACATGGCCTAGCGGGAGACTTAGCTAAAAATAAATTGGGACGAACAGGATTAATTGCTTCTGATATTGTAGACCACCTCCCAGAGGCATTTAAAAGCTTAGAAAAAGCGTAAAGCGCTAAAGATCAATTAATTATTTGAATAATACCAAATGATTAATTAAGGTCAAACCAATAAATAATGTTAAAAAAGCAAGGTTTAACGCTTTAAAAGCAATAAAATTTAGTCAAAACATAAAACAATGGTAGTTTTTTTACGTACTTTGTTAGAGTGGAAAACAATAAGTGGATCATATTAGCGTTCTTTTGGATTTCGTCCCTTGCAGCATTGGGACAAAGTCAGGTGGATGATAATGTCGTATCGGCTGAAAACGTTGTTTTTGCTGAGAACATAGAGTCTTCTAATAAATTGGAGTTATATCCCAACCCAGCAGTCGATTATTTGATCGTGCAGATCAATAACTCTACCTTAGTAAATGCTGAATTCGAACTTCATAGCATCATTGGAAATGAGATCTCTATCCGCACAGAGGATCTTGGCGGAGGTCGTTTTCGTATTCCAGTGAAAGGTCTTGCCACCGGCTACTATTTTGTCGTGATTAAAGACGAAATATCTCGATATAAAAGAGCTCGGAAGTTTCTAAAAAACTGATTTATTTTTTTACTGTTGGTATCCTCGGTTTTTGTCCTGCTTGGGGTTGATTCCTTATTACCCATTTGTTGTTAAGCATTCCTTGTCCCTTTCAATATAGTTAAATCCACTACTCGAAGAAAAGCTAAGGTATCAATGGGGATAGCGGCTAAATCCTTGATCGCCTTTGTTTTCGAAACGATTACTTGGTCGTAAGTCTGTAGGACTTGCCTGAAAAATTCCGCTGATTAAGTCCTTGTTTGTCTTTAGGAAATATAAACCTCTATTAGCTGTTTTACTTAGGAGCCAAACTCACACCCTATAAAAGCTTCAAAATCATATTACCAAAGGCAGGGTTGCTTTGTTTATCGTTGAGAATACTGTAAGGGTCAATAGGAAGGGTCCTTACACTTGATTTGTTATCCAGGAAAAGAATAGTGTCACACCTATAGTGGTAAAAAAAACGCCCATTAAATCATATTTAATGGGCGTTTTGTTATTTGTATGTTTTTTTAAAAGCTTGATTGCAACTTCTGATAGTAAGTGCTGAAGACTTTTTCATACTCAGCAGCTTTTTCATTTTCCCCAGCTGAGCGATAAGCTCTCGCTAATTCGTTCAATGATAATACTCGTTTTTGTATTTCATTGATATCTCTTGACCCAGTTTCTATCATATAGTCCAACATATCCGTATTCCTTTGCAAAGTTATAGATGCGATATCATCCGCCAATGAGCGCATAGATGCCGCTTGGAGGTTGTCTCTTCCCATGATTGTCGTGTCAAGGTTGTTTAATTGAAGCATGATACCTACTTGTTGCACATTGAAGTAATCATAAGGGATAGCCTTGTCAGGCATAACAGAGAGCGATTTTTCCATTACGTTTTTCGCTTTGTCGTAATCTCCGGCTTCCATTAATGAAATAGCAAGCGTATTAAATGCAGATCGGTGATTCAAACAAAAATTTCTGTAATCCTCTGAGTAATAAACATCTGGGTTGTCAAGTTCTCTCCACTGGTATTTATTCATCAAGTTGTCATACATCACTTCATTATTGATCATCATGTTCTGAGCATCAGGATTACGGACTGGTGTTAACCGATACGCAATACCTTCTTGAACAACATATCTTCTTAAATTGATATTTAAACTTGAGAGTGAGGTGGTATTAAAATAGATAGGTCTTTCCCAATTTGAATTGGCAATAAGGTCAATCACACCCAAATCGTTTTTCTCCAAACCACGGCCTTTAATAGACCAAGTCATTTTCTCTACAATATTGTCCTCCATTTCTTTAGGTACGATATTCATTGCTTTGACCTTTTCCACATCTACATCCAAGAACATTTTCTTAGCAGGCACAGAGTTGTAAGAACTTCCATTTGACAAAGGCACTTGCAGTTGTGGATGTTCCTTTTTGATTAACTGAAGATAAGTTCGTGTATTAATCTCCTTAAGATTTTGCCTTTCCACGACAGGTAAGTAGTCATTAAGCCCGCCTTGTTGGTAGTTTTCTAAAGACAAACTAAATGGTAATGCCTCGGATTCATAAGCATTACGCATCATTTGGCTAATGTACCAATCGGTATTAAAGTAACTTAAAACGATGACTCTGACGTCAGTTCGGAACCCTTCGACTTCCTGCGCATACCATAAAGGGAATGTGTCATTGTCGCCACCAGTGAAAATGATTGAATTTGGAGCGCAAGTGGCTAAATAATTTTTAGCAGCATCCACTGAGAAATATCGATCAGATCTGTCATGATCGTCCCAGTTTTCTGAGGCCATAAGTGTTGGTACAACGCTGGCTATTGCTACAGCCATAATAGCTGCGATTCTTCCGTTTTTAATAACGGATTTGAGAATATCAAACAAAGCCAAAACACCAAAACCAATCCAAATAGCAAAGACATAATAGGATCCTGTGTAGATGTAATCTCTTTCCCTTGGTTCTATGGGTGGTGAGTTTAGATAAAGCACCAGAGCAGCCCCTGTTAGGAAAAATAATAAGAGAGTTACATAAAAGTACTTTTGATCCTTTTTGTATTGAATAAAGAGACCAAGTATTCCTAAGAGTAATGGAATGGCGAAATAGATATTTCTTCCTTTGTTTTCCGCTAGCTCTGCCGGTAACTCGTCGAATGCGCCATTGATACCTACCCATCCAGCATCTTGAATATCAGAGGCACGACCGGCAAAGTTCCAGAGAAAGTACCTCATGTACATTTTGCCCAGCTGGTGGCTGACCATGAAGTATATATTGTCACTAAAGCTTGGTTTTTCGCCTTCGCTCAACCCCGTTATTTCCTGATATCGCCGCTTATGGTTAGGGTCAGGACTGTACATTCTAGGTAAAATTGTAGTTTGCTTCTCATCATATACATAATCGACTTTTTGGTCTTTGACGATGTATTTATCCTTTCCTCTCATGTAGGTAGGATCTCCCGCCACTTGCTTTGTGATTTCTGCAGTGTAGTATTGACCATGGAAAAGAGGACGGCTTCCGTATTGCTCACGTTTCAAGTAGGACACGAAAGACAAGATATCTTCCGGATTGTTCTCATCAATTGGCGGGTTATACGCACTTCTGATCGGAACGATCATATAGGAGGAATAACCAATAATGATAAATGTGAAACACAATAGGATGGTGTTTAGCATCAGTTTTTGCTTTTTCACTGTATAATACAGACCGAAAACAAGTCCACCTAGGAAAGCAACAGCGAAGAATATAACGCCAGAACCAAATGGTAAGCCGAGTCCATTGACAAAGAAAAGTTCTAATGATCCAGCTAAAGAAGGTAATCCAGGTATAATTCCTATCATAATGAGTATTATGATGGCGCCAGCAGCTAGCATAGTTAAAATGATTCCATTTCTAGTAATGGTTTCATTCTTCTTGAAATAAACAATTAAGCCTAGCGCAGGAATGGTGACGAGGTTTAGTAAATGGACACCAATGGAAAGTCCCATCATATACGCAATAAGTATTAGCCAGCGATTTCCGTCAGAATCATTTTCTATATTTTCCCATTTGAGGATAGCCCAAAAGACAAAAGCTGTAAAAAATGAAGACATGCCATAAACCTCTGCTTCCACAGCTGAAAACCAGAATGAATCAGAGAAAGTACATGACAATGCGCCAATTGCCCCAGCGCCAATGATCATGATTATTTGTTCGAGTGTCTCTTCTCCGTTCTTGATTTTAAGGACTCTTTTTACCAAATGAGTGATCGACCAGAATAAAAACAATATGGCAAATGCACTACTAACGACACTCACCATCGTGACCCAGTAAGCCACGCTTTCTACATCACCTGCGGCCATTAGTGAAAATAGTCTTCCGATGAGGAGGAAGAATGGTGCGCCCGGAGGATGAGGAACCTCTAATTTATAGGAGCACGCAATAAATTCGCCACAATCCCAAAAGCTTGCAGTAGGCTCGATGGTCACTGCGTAAACAATTAGCGAAGCGAAAAAAACTACCCATCCTACGATGATATTTAACTTCTGATATCCCATTTGGAGTTTTTTGTATTAAGTCAGTTTTAAAATTTCACTCAAATCAATCTCTTATTACAAAAGCTTAAATGACTTTCTGTGAAACAGCATGCGAAATTAGTCATTAATGCATAATTAACGACTGAACGGCTTTGCGAATTACCTTTTTAACAACTTTTAAAGTTTTAGCCCTCTTGATTCCGTTCCTTAAAAAGATCACTATTCTATTTGGCGGTGTTTATCTATAGACAACAGTGTAGAACAACAGCCAGCAAAGAAATGGAAACACGTACGAAGATATAATAATGTAAAAGGATACTTTAAGCTGTTTGTCACTCAACCAATACACACCAAAGGATAGTAAGAACCAATACAAAACTTCGAAAATGTTTAAGCCTTTGAGTGGATAATGAAAAGCGGAAGCTAATGTGTTATGATTAAATAGGTTAATTAAACTCAAAGGGTAAAAGGCAACTACGTCCTGATAGGAAGAGTCACTTGCGTCGAATATGAGCCATAAAATTTTCAGAAACTCCGGGACGATGAAGGTTAGTTCCATGATTAAGACCAATTTCCACAGACGATTAAAATAAACTTTGTAGCCGAAGAGAAAACAACCAATCCACAGTAAGAAAGCTGTTAAAGTAAATTTCCAAATTAAAAAAACAGGGACAATAAAGTACTGAAGACCGAAAAACAGATCAAACACCCACATCTCACCTCGTTCACTGAGAATCTCAAATGCTGCGATATCATCTACAATAAAGACGCGCTTTAGCATAAGCGAAGAGAAATAAAGTGCGCATATGATGACGAAGTATGCTTTAGTGTCTAAACTAAACCATTGGTCTAAAAATGTTGAACGAAAGGCTCTTATTCGATTCATGTGGGTAATTTCGGGTTTAATTTTGGAAAAGTGTAAGTTGGAGCAATCCTTGATGATTGGTTTTAGTTAAAGAGGGGAAAGTTAATTTGAATAGACATATTGGAGACATCATCAGTTTATGAAGAAAGTAATATTTGTATTTATCTTTTTGATATCATCTATTTCGTCGATCAATGCGCAAGATATAAGTGATATCGCGCCCATGGATTCGAGCTATAGCTTGTTAATGAATATTTTCGTTCAAGTTGAAGCTACTCAGGCCATCAATGATATGTACAATTTTCGTTTTGATCAGTCATTACGTCATTTCATTTATTTGAAAAAAAAATATGGATGGCATCCATTGCCGTATTTTTTAATGGGACTGAACTATTGGTGGCGGATAGTTCCAGATTTTAAAAATGAAGAGTTTGACCAAACGTTCTATGCTTACATGGATACTGCGCTGGTGCTTGCTAAGCGGATGCACGAAGAAGTCAATCCCATAGAAGGCGCTTTTTTTTTAGCCGCCACTCATGCTTTTAAAGGAAGGCTTCATTCAGAAAGAAGGGAGTACTCGAAGGCGGCATTCGCGAGTAAAAATGCCCTTAAATATTTGGACGAATGCAAAGGGCTAGGGAATGAAAATCCTGAATTATTATTTGGGGATGCGTTGTTTAATTACTACGCTGCTTGGATTCCAGAGAATTATCCTTTTCTCAAACCAATTATGCTAATGTTTCCCAAGGGGGATAAAAAAGAAGGCATTGCACAGCTGAAAGAAGTCGCTAGAAATGCTTTCTATACCAGAACAGAAGCGCAGTATTACCTTATGCGGATTTCTTATTTCGAGGAGAATGATCTGCAAACTTCCCTGCAAGTGGC
>JBLIIJ010000138.1:0-8182 GCA_047635055.1 Cyclobacteriaceae bacterium
ATTAAGGACTTTGTAGCTGGATGGCTAATGGAAATATTCAGATACTGTTCATTCAAGAAAGTTAAATATCATCGCTACATTTCTCTAAAGTATTCCACATAGAACTATAAAAGTTTCTACAAATAAGAAATGGCGGTCTAGGCAATTATAAACAAACATCTTAAAAATCCAGTGATTTGTACAATAAGTGAACGTATCTAATCACTCGGTTTTTTAAGAGATTAGAAAAGATTTGGTCAATGGTTAAGCAGATGCTTGTGTAGATCTCGAGTTTTAATTGTGAACTACTGAATTCATCCTAATTCTTAGTATATGTCGCTTTTCGTCTTCAAAACTACTTCTACCATGAAGCATCGTTTTGTTATTTATGAAAATTAAATCCCCATCCTCCAGATAAAACGATTTTATTTTGGTCGAGTTAAGAATGATTTTTTTTAACGCTTGATACGCATTTAATTGTTCTTCACTGCACAAATCTGGCTGTTCTTTGATGGCTTTTTCAAAAGTGTCTACTCTAAACCGGATCTCATTGTCCCTTAGGATTGGGCCAAAATTATACTCCCTTTCTTGTTTATCCGACTTCTTGAATACATTCGGAACAATAAAGGGAAAATCTGTTTTACGTAGAACGTTCTCTATTTCTTTACCATTTGACAAGGCGCTTAGCTCAGCGAGGATATCTCTAAGACTTAATAGAAAAGATAAGCCTCCACCGCAATTTGCTTTTTTTAACGTTAGTAGTGCGAAGTGGTCCTCAGGGTAGTGACTATACTGACTATCTGTATGAAGTTCGGCTTCATGACTATGTTCGGAGTACGTTTTTATAAAACTCTTGGAGGAAGCATTTGATTTAATATCCCAGATAATGGCTCCCATCGCATCATGAGCAATTGGTTTGCCAATTTGAGCACATTGCCGCTGGAATTCGACTTTTAGAGCTTCAAGGTTATCAGTCTCATGCAAATTTGTTTTCTCAATGTAATAGCCTTCTTGCTCAAGTGCATGAAGAATTAGATCTTTAGATTCTTTATTCACTCCTGTTGTATCTGAATAACTGATTTTAGTAGTGTTCATTTAATTATTGTGTTTGCGTTTGAGAAGATGAAGATCTCGAATAAATGAAATTGGCAATTATTGTTTTTATAGCATTAAAGCTTTGGCTTAAAACGGAGATGTCATGCAATAAAGCATAGTGTCTCGCTTTTCTTATAAGCTCCATGCGAATAGTTCTGCTAGAAAGTAAATTTCGTAAAAAGCTATGTAGGCAAAAAAAGACTAAATTTTTGACGATATGAAGGTCATTTTGCTTTCTCTCTCGATAGTGATCGACCAAATATTCTAGCGCTTTGATCGTCTCTTGAGCTTGCTGCCATCTGGAGAAAATGCTAAAACTTCCTTCCTTATGTATTCGGTATATTTCAGGCTTTATGTCATGTATATAGTACGCTTTCCCATAATGACTGAGTTTTCCTTTTAGTATAAAATCACCAAGTATCACTTCTGACATCTTTGGATCATATTTATCAATGAGGTTATTCCGAAAAACATTAGACACTGTTTGAATATTGGCTTTAAGGATATCTTCTTTTTCGATAACGGTATCTTTATTGAACTTGATTGAAGGCCTAATTTGTAGCTCTCCTGTATTGGAAACTAGTCTGTTAAAGTTAGAGAAGGCCATTACGAAACCTTCATTTTCTTCCAGACAGGAGACTTTTTTGTTGAGGCTATTTGTGTCAGACCAATAGTCATCTCCTTCACATATCGATATATACTTAGAGGAGATCATATAGTTAGCATAAATAGAGTTGAATAAACCACTTGGCTTTCCACTTACCTCAATATTATTTGCTCGTGAATTGAGAAAAAGCCTTATTTTATTTGGGTGGCGTATAGCATAGTCCACACAAATCTTTCTCGTTCCATCTTTAGACTCATCTTCTAATAATAATATTTCAAAATCAAAATCAGTCTCTTGCATGAGAATAGAGTCTAGACACTGCTCGATATAATCAGCATGGTTATAGGCTAATACTTTTACGGTTACAATTGGTGTTGTTCCCTTTCGTTTATTGGGAAACTCTTCTACAGGAACCTTCTGATATTTTTCTTTGAATTGCTCAAAAGTCATCACTCACAGTTTTGTATACAGAAGTGGGAATATTTTTTCGTCACTGTAGTCTGGGTTACCGTCCACATCTTTTTTACATAACATGTCATACCCAATTTGAATTAGCTCTCCATCTTTATTGAATGCTTTTTGATATTGATTAGTTTCATCTTGTAAATGCATGGCTAAAGCCATTCGATTAACCTTGCTAGTGTTGGGCTCGCTTGCGTGGATAGTATGACAATTATGAAAACTAACTTGGCCCTTTTTTAATAAAAGTGGCGTCTTTTTATGATTCGGTTTATGTTCCTTGAGAAAGTCATCGAGCTTTGAAAGATCCTGATTATTGAAAGAATAAAAACTTTTTAATAAGGACTCATCTTTCCAAAGATGACTTTGGTCTATATGCATTAAGGTTCCCATTTCGATAGTACAGTCTTGAAAAGGGATCCATGCAGTCAATAGTTTATCGGAAGTACATGTAGGCCAATACGCCTTATCAGTGTGCCATCCTACAGCTCCTTGCTTTATTGACTCGTTCACTGGAGTCTTATTGATTAAAGAATCGGCAAACAACCTGATTTCAGACGACCTTGAAAGAAGCGCAGCTATTGCGCTTATCATCGGGTGGAAACTCAGAGCTTTCAATTCAGCCTTTTGTAAAGTAACGAATTCATTGTTCATTACGGGCTTCAAATTCTCACCATCATCATTGGCGATTTTTTCCGAACCTATAAAATTGAAATCTGTTTTTCCTTTATAAAAATCCTCTGCACCACGTATTGCCTGATCGATAAGCGCATGATCCAATATAACTGGACTAGCATACCATCCATTTTTTTTATAAATTAACATATCCTCTTCCGTTGGAAGAAGATTTTTTTGCTTTCCCGTGAGATGTGAAAACTGGTCATTAAGTATCATATTATTCATTTAATGATATTGGTAAATGCATACTTAGTTGAATCATGTTTTAATATGACTGAGCACATTTTTCTATTATCTGTTTTATTAGTTACTGGATGTGAAGAGGTTCTAAAATTTCCAAATCCAAAAAAGTGATCATTAAAAAACAACAAGGTCCCAGTTATAAAATCCTCAAATTTCTGATGGCCTATCTGGCCTGCTATTTTTGTTTGTGGTATCCAATGTTGTAATACATAATCTTTGGAATGATCATCTTCAAAAAGTGAATTCCAAGTTGAAATGTCAGTTACAATTCCAGCATATACCATTTGGCTTTTGCCTAATGATCGATGCTTAATGATCCAGTTGTTCTTATTCGATCGTGCGTCATCCCAATGGTCTAATCGCTCCGTTCGGTTATAGGTAGGAATGTAGAACTTGGTAAATATTGCTATCTCTTCTTCAGTTAAAATAGATGTTTGAAACTCTAGGTTGCCAAGAACAGAAAAGAACCTTTTATCATGGATTAAAAAGATTGTTCGAAAGTCATTGAAAACTCCAAGACGGGATAACTCAGAGATAATGTTATCTGGGAATGACAGAATTTCATCAAAACTTAATTCAGAAATGATAAATGAATTTTTCATTTCATTTAACCGGTTACTTACGTCCGCACATTCCACGAATACGACGGGTAAACCTACTCTTTCAAATATTTCATCAAATATTTTGGACTCATTCCTACGGTCTTCTCCGATTAATACATGGACGCTTTCCTTATTTTGTAAATAAAAAGCTAAATGATCAATAAGCCCATCATACAAATTGTGTGCCTCCAAATCCGGCCAACTTACGCTTCGGTACTCCTCAGCAATATGGTTCATCAGCCCCGAAATAAACATACCATTCATGCCAAAGCGACAAGTAATCTCTATTAGCTTCATCTGACCGGAAGCATCAAAAACAAAGTCGGTCCTATAAGTTCCTGGTTGATATTTCCGAAGACCAGCCATTTTCAAAACCTTTCTGATCCTCTCACTTACCGGCATCAAATGATGGTATTGCTCATATTCATTGACAAAATGAGTGATCATTTTAAACATGATATTTTGAAGCCTTTTAACCTCATCCCTACATCTTTCGGTCACAACAATTGGTTCTTCTAAAATCCATTGTTTGTGGTAATCAACTTTATCGTCAATATACTTTTTAACAGATTCTTTGAGTTGCATTGGTTGATTCAAGGTTAAATGATTTTATAATCATTGAGCATTTTGGATGTTTTATTAATACCATTATGCATTAAGACATCAACAATTGATAAATGAGATTGGTAGTCAAAATTGAATTGAGAATAAACTGGTAGCTCTGGTAATAAAAACCCGATAGAGTAGCCGTTCGCTTCAAATAGGTCTTTGGAATATAATTCTTCACCGCCCGGTGGGTTAATATAGTTGGAGAAATTATGGAGTTCACAGATTTCAAATACTCTTCTCGTTTTTACATCAACACCATTTGATAATTCCGTTGATTTAAGGTTTTCCTCTAGCAATTCAAATTCTGGATGCTCGAATACAAGTTCTGTTTTAATGGATAACAACTCACAAATTTTATTAATTGTAAATGCATTAAACAAATGTAGACTGTCGGTTGGGACACTCATAACATCTTCTAAAAAGGGAAAAATCTCTTTAAAGTAAGGCGACTTTTTATAGTTGTAAAAAATGACAGCTACTAATTTCCTCTGCCAATTTTGATTATTATCAATGCCCACATGCTCTATAAGTTTTGAAGAGCTCTTCCCCATCACGGGTACTTGGATAGTGATAGGTAAACCCGTTCCAGCATCAAGGATTCTATTACGTGTGATCCAGCTTTTTTTCCGAAAGCTTACCTTCCCGTAAACAATAAACTTATCTACCGCTTGGATCAATTGAAAATATCCTAGATAAGGTAAAAAATATGCTTGCATGACACCCAATTTTCCAGTAATCATACAACTCCTAAATAATTTTTTTCATCTGCTTTTACGACACTATTCAACACTTTACAAATTGTTCTAACGACTTCTAAGGAAAGCTCAAAATATAGCGGTAAGCATAGTATTCGTTTCGAAATAGATTCCGAGACAGGCATACTCTGGCCTTTCAAATAGCTCACCGTATTTAGTGAGGGGTTAAAATACCTTCGAGGAAAAATGGCTAATTTTCCTAACTCGTCTAAAACTCTTAGTAAATCACTTTCTTCATTGAAAATAATCGGATAGTAGCTGTAGTTCCACTCAGTATGTTCTCTAATCTTTATTTTCCTGATGAAATCCCATTCCAGGAGTTCATTATAATGTTGAATTATTCCATTGCGATTAGAAAATATTCGATTCATAGATGGTAAAACGCTCAAACCCATGGCTGCATGAAGCTCAGATATTTTAGCGTTTATTCCTAAACCATGATAATCATATTGACCATGGTGACCAAAATTGATGCTATAATCCAACTTCTTGAATAACTCCTTATTAGAACAAAAAATAGCTCCTCCTTCTGCCGTATGAAATATCTTCGTAGCGTGAAAACTGCAAGAACTAATATCTCCATATTTGAAGACAGATTCTCCTTTATATTTTACACCAAATGCATGTGCTCCATCATAAATTACGAGTAGATTATACTTTCTCGCAATTTTTTCAATGGATTCAATGTTGCACGGATTGCCAAAAACATGGGTCGCCATGATGGCCTTTGTTTTTGGCGTAATCGCAGCTTCGATTAAGGTTTCATCAATAGTAAGAAAATCTGGATCGATATCAACAAAAACGGGTTGGCAGTTTTGCCATACTATGGCTGCTGATGTAGCTATATAACTGAACGGTGTAGTGATGACCTCATAGCCAGATCCCAACTGTCTCAAAGCTATCTGTAATGGAGTAGTACCATTATTTGTTAATATAATATTATCGAGAGCTAAGAAATCTTTAATTCTCTTTTTCAAAAGAACGACCAACTGACCATTATTTGTAAGTAATTTGCTTTCCCAAGCTCGATTGAGATAGGTATCAAAAAGCTCCTTTTCAGGAATGAAAGATTGTGTCACATTGATCATTATTGATTGTTTTTTCTATGAAGAATATTTCGTTTATGAATATTGTTTAAATTCAAAAATGGTCAAAAGATACTTGTTAACTCTCAAAATTCGATTAACTCGCTCTATCTGTCGACGATAAAAAATCATAGTATTTCTGTGTACGATACAAGATTAATGCAAAGGCAGGATTTCAAGGAATTTATGTTATGAAACAGTATTATTATGTTCCGAACGAGAGACTGTAGTATTTTATTTAAGTCTAATAAAACAACCGATCAATTTCACGAATGGGATATTGGATACCATTTGCTTTAATCCAATAAACATGAACCAATAACATCTGACCCTCTTTAAGAGCACCGGTCGTATGATTTTTTCAGAAGTCAAAAACCATTAAGTCTACTCGTTCTTCATGCACTAAATCAGATTAACGATATTAATGAAGCGCTTTTTATCCTTGTTTTTTATCAATCTGGATTAACTTTTTCGCAAGAATGATAAGTTCGCTTAGTCCATCGTTTTTTATGAAATAGCTAATAGCCAAATACATAGAAACGGTCAGAACACCAAGGGACAATATTCTAATAATTAGGTGTGCGTTTACAATTAAAGAGTCTACATAGTATCCTAAAAAGCCAACGAAAATAGCTGCTAAGAATGTTGGAAGCATGTGAATTAATTGTTGTGAAGTGGGGTAATTAATAATTTTTCCAGCATAATAACTATTAATGTAAAGTGAAATATAACCCGTAGCAACCATGACCCACAGCATCGTTTTGATATCCCAGAAATATCCAACAGCAAGAACCATGGCTATTAAAAACTTCTTAAAAATTTCAATTTTGAGGAGTAAGTCGGTTCTATCAAATACTTTAAAAACGTTGAGATTAATTTCATGAATTGGTACAAGAACAACTGAAAGGCACATAATTTTGAAATATGGAATAAACTCAGCCCATGTTTCGGTAAACAACCAAAGGAACAATGGCTCAGCAATAACATGTAGGGTAACCATTAAACCAGCCAACAAGAAAAAAGAACTTTTCAGGATTTTCTGATATTGAATTGTCACTTCCTTTTTTTTACTTTGCATATTAGCAAGCATAGGGTAAGAAACATTTGATATTACAGATCCAATAATATTGACTGGAAAAAACGTGAAGACTCTGGCTCGACTATAATAACCTAAGGTAGTGACGGAGAACTGTTTGCCAATCAACAAAGAATAGAGCTCCATGAATAACGTATTTAAAATTGTGGAAAGAACTAACCGATATCCAAATAGTAGGTGTTTTTTAAATTTCAATTTTGAGAACTGAAATTTAAACTTCCATTTTGATAGGATAAAGAGCAGGAAGCTTCTGCAAGTTTGAGTCACTAAGGGTAAAATAACAAGACTCCAAACACCCGCGCCAGTATAAGCAGCCCAAATGGCTACTCCACCGCCTATTACATTGCTTGGGAAAGTGGATATTGTGAGTGTTTTAAAGTCCATTTCTTTCATCAAAATACTCGTTTGAACGACCGAAAGACTCATGATAATAAAATTAAGTCCTAAAACTCTCAGGAGGTCAGTGATTTTTGGCTCATCAAAGAATAAAGCAACCCATGGTGCGATAAGATAAACTACACCATATACAAGGAGGCTAATAACCACGTTTGAAATGAGTATCGTAGAATAATCTAGAGAATTCGCTTCATTGTCACGTATGAGCGACATGCCTAAGCCACCTTCAATAATGGCCGTTCCCACCGTGGTGAAAACCATGACAATACTCAATATTCCAAAATCTTCGGGAGTAAGTAACCTTGTCAATAATAATATAATGAAAAAACCTACTCCTTTAACGGCGACAGTATCCACAATATTCCAACGTAATCCTGAAGCTATTTTTTTTCCTTGACTCATGTCAGTTATTTAGTCATCAAAAATTTACGATTAAATATTTAGGCTAGTTATTCAGCGCGTTTATTCTTTCATTTTTGTTCCTTGCGCAAAACAACACATTATTTTTTAAGTAATATTTAATCGGGAAATGATAAATCTTTTGGGGGGTTAAAATGGATGTCAGAATACTTGTGAGA
>JBLIIJ010000139.1:0-8147 GCA_047635055.1 Cyclobacteriaceae bacterium
ACCCATACATATTAAAAATATGGAATTTGTAAGTCGCTATATCACAGTTTATTACGATATTGTCTATGTTGCACATTCTAATTATTTTAATGCTTCATGAAGTACAATAGATATTTAAAAAATTTGATGGTAACCGTTGTAGTGCTTTTGACTTTTTCGTCTCATTCAAAAGTGCTTTTAGGAAAATATCCGGTACATAATTTTACTCCTAATAATTACAAGGCGGGAATCCAAAATATTGATTTTACACAAAACAGAGATATGACCATTTATGTGGCGAATAATCTCGGTGTGTTGTCATACAATGGCAGTCAATGGCAAATTCATGCCTTTGGGACAGGAAAGAAACAACGCTCTTTAAGTTTTGATGATAGGACAAATCGATTATTTGTTGGATCACAGGGTGAGTTCGGATATTTTGAAAAAGACTGGGAGTACGTATCATTGGTTGACATGATCCCTGAAAAAGCTAAAGATTTCGATGAAGTGTGGGATGTTATTTTACATGAATCAAAAGTATACTTTTGTACTTTTCAACGAATTTATGTTTTTGACGGAAAGAAAATTGATGTAATACAACCATTTAATGGGTTTAACCGAACATTTTCCGCGGGGGACAAGCTTTTCACCCAAGGAACATATGGTGAGCTATATGAAATAGATAAGCTTGATCTTCGGGTCATTGCAAACTCCAAAACACCCAATGGTATAGCCTCTGGTATTATTCAGGATAAGGATGGCTATTTGATTCTGTATAATAACGGTTCAATTAAGCAGATTACTCCGTATGGATTAATAGATAAATATCCTGAATTATCGAAAGTATTAAAAGGAAAGTATGTGAATCATGTTATGCAGCTTTCAGATTCTAGATTGGTTATCTCTACACAAACTTCTGGTGTATTTATCTTTAATAAGCAAACCGACGAAATCGAAAATATCAATGTACAGGAGGGCTTACAATCAAGTGCCTGCTTAAATGCTTTTCAGGATTATGCAGGAAACCTTTGGGTTGGTATGCAAAATGGGATTTCCTTAATCGATATGAATTCCCCCTTAAGGTTGATTAATAATGATATTGGATTACAAGGAAGTGGATATGAGGCTTATGAAGTAGATAATGGGACTTATTATACTACATCAAATGGTATTTATTTTTTAAGAAAAAATAGCTCCAAATGTGTCTTTTTAGAAGGCACAGAAGGTCCAGCATATAGTATTCAAGAGATTTTCGGTAATCTGTATATAGGACATCACACTGGTTTGTTCCTTATTGAAGATGAAAAGGCCATAAAAGTTGCGGCGACAGATGGTCTTTGGATAGTGAAACAGTTGAGATCCAGACCAGAATATGCTATTGCAGGAACGTATTCTGGATTGTATCTATTCAAACTCAACGAAAAAATGATCTTGCAACCGATCAGTGAAATCAAAGGCTTTAGTGAGTCCAGTCGTTTTTTTCAAGAAGATCAAAAAGGCAATATACTTGTTGGGCAATTTTATAAGGGTCTTTTTAAGTTGGTACTTAGTGTTGATTTGGATTCTTCAGAAACTATTAGGGTATCGGATAGGTATAAATTGCCGATTAATGAGCATATATTCCTGAGTAACATAGATAATGAAATTTATATAGCCACTGAGGAAGGAATATTTCTACTGGATCAAAATACAGATCAGATCTTAAAATCAGACAAGTTTAACGATGTTGTTGGAGACCAAAGAGTTTATCTATTGGCACAAGGAAATCAAAAGAATATTCACTTGTTTACAGAAGGGCTAGTTGGGTATTTCAAACAAATAAGTCCGAGTAATTATGTGTATGAACCATCTTCTTTGTTTCAATTAAGACATTCTTTTAATAATGACTTATTAAACGTGTCTGTAAACGTAAAAAGCGGCATCCTTTTTAATGCAAATGAAGGGTTTATTTTTTACAATCCAGACTTGGAAAACAGAACTCAAGTAGAGAACAAGCCAATTATAAGTAGGTTGTATAGTGTAGGAGAGGATAGTGTTCTGTATTCACGTGTACCTTTCGGAGAAAGGGTAAACGAGATACAAAAAATTGAAATTTCTCATGAGTCTAAGGTTTTACAATTTAAAATTGAATCTTTCAATTTTAAAGAATTTAACAATCAACAATTCCGATATTATTTGAAGGGCTTTGATAATGGCTATGGTCAGTGGAGCAGTACGACAACCAAAGAGTATACCAATCTTCCTGAGGGTAATTACGAGTTTCAGGTTCAAACTTTGAACCATTTAGGAGAAGAAACTTCTAGTTTGCCCTTGATGATAGTCGTAACACCTCCTTTTTACAGAACAGCTTATGCTAGGGTCCTTTATATACTTCTCTTGATATTGTGTTTTGTCGCTTTGTATAAATACCAGAAAATTAGGCTGAAAAAGAAGTCTCTTCAAATAGACAAAGCTAAAGAGCTGGAATTAAACCAAAAACAGGAAGAAGTTCAAGAACTCAAAGAAGCTAAAATTGAAAGTGAGCTGAGACATGTCAATAATCTTCTTGCAGCGTCAACGATGAACCTAGTTGTTAAAAACGATTTCCTTGAAACAGTGAAAGAAGAACTTAAACAGGTAAAGGAGAATGGGAAAATTTTAGAGACAAAACAAGCACTGGAGCAAATTGTCAAAGAAATTGACACTAAACTAAGGTTAAAAGAAGATTGGAAGCAGTTTGAATATCACTTTGATAAAGTGCACGGAGATTTTCTAAATAGAATACAATCAAAGTTCAAAGATTTATCTCCAAGCGAGCAAAAATTATGTGCATTCTTGCGATTAAATCTAAATACGAAAGAGATCGCAAATTTAATGGGTATTTCATCACGTGGAGTGGAGGTAGCAAGGTACAGGTTAAGGAAAAAATTGTATTTGAATACTCTTCAAAATTTGTCTAAATTCATTTTAGAGTATTGATTAACCTCAAAAGAAAGATGGTTCATCAAACACAATTAGTGAATGACCTTTAAAAACGCGCTATGAATAGAATATTATTATTTGTTTTTCCGTTCAGCCTATTATTGAATTCATGCGATACTCCTGCATTTGATACTGCTGACAACATTTCGCCAAAGTCTAGAACGATTCAAATTCCTATTGATTGTCAGAAATTTAACCGTTCCACAGAATGGGTATATTGTGAAGCCTCCAGCTTCAACCTTACGACCAATCCCGGTTCTATTCTTTTAAATGTCTCTTTACGTAATCAAAGAGGAACCGAGTCCGTTTGTTATGCAGAACTTTACAATTTAACAGATAAAGAGCCTGTTGCGTTCTCGGGAGTAGAGTCGGTGATAGACTATGAATTACACACAGTTTCGACGGATGATTTACGAAGGGGGTTAGATTTCGATATGAGTAAAGAACTAACTATACGCTTTAGGAATACTGAGGAAAACAGTATCTCTTATATTTCTAATAACTCTAAGCTGATAATTTATTATTAACGAAAAAGCCACTTCTTCTTATGAGAAAAAGTGGCCATTAAGTAATGCTATTTTGTTAATCAGCAACAATCCATGCTTTTAGTAATGCTATTTGTTCATCAGAAGGACTGCCATTAAATTCTAAAGAATGATTTCTCGTTCTCTCTACTTTAAACGCTTTCGTTTTTAGCTTTTTCGTTTTTAGTTTCCCTTTTTTATCTCTTTTTACAACAATGGTGACTTTATCACCTTCTTCTATGCTAGAGCCGAAATTGGTAATGATTTGCTGAGCAGTGGTAATTGTAAATTCCTCGCTATTTACAGAGACAATGATATCTCCGCTTTGATAATCTAACGCTTTGCCAAACTCATTCATTTCAGAAATATCAGCAACAATAATCTCCCTGTTTTCATTTAGGTTGAGATTAATTTGTCCGAGACTAAATTCTTTAGTTGTGATGGTTTCATTATAATCTATACCAACCCAACCAAGTACTTCTTGTATTGGCAAAGGGGTAGTACCTTCAACGTGTTTTGAGAAGAACTCACCAATTTCGGGATAAGTCATATCGGTGATAATATCGAATAAATCATCATCTTCAAACGATGATGATTTACCATATTTTTTTGATAAATCTTGCATTAGTTTAGGAAGATCATACTCACCATTTGAATATTTCAAAAGATATAAATCAAGGCACATGCCTATCAAGGCACCTTTTTGATAGACATTACCATACATTGGAGCATATTCATCGTCCAATATTTTCTCACTCATTTCTGTGAATGACACGTCAGCAGAATATCTTTCTGCTCGTCTAAGTTTAGTTGTGATCTCTTCTAAGAATTTTTCCGGTCCGTAAAGTCCATATTGTACTTGAACGTGCATAGAACTGTATTCAGTAACTCCTTCATATAACCATAGGTGCTTAGACATATCAGGTTCGATGTAGTTGAACTCACCGATTTGCTCAGAATGGATATTTAGCGGAGTAACAATATGTAAAAACTCATGTGCGGCAACATCACGCACTGTTTGACCAATGTTTGCAGCGTTAGCTTCAGGTAAAGAATAAAAGGAAGAATACGAATGCTCCAAAGCACCCATTGCACCTGATAGGCTTGCTCCATCCATGAGATAAATGAGATAAGCATATCGATCTACAGGGAGCGTTCCTCCGAGATACTTTGCTTGTGCCTCCATTAAGTCACCAATGTTATCCATTACATCTTTTGCTGAGAGCACATTGTTTGGAGAATATACCGAAACCAATATCTCTGCGCCAGCGAGTTGTTTGGTTATAGTATCGGGTTTACAGTACATAATTGGTCCGTCTGCCAAAAAGTTAAAATCTTCAGCAGTAAACACATCCTCTGTTGCTGATCTTGATTTACTTTCAAGTGCAGTACCGCCAAAAAGATTTTCTGGATGTTTAACAGTCAATTCATAAGGCTCAAAAATCTGGCCTTTTATATATCCAACAAAGCCAAAAGTATTGAAGGCGTAAACATTTCTTTCTACATCTAAACCTGTTCCACCCGGCTCAAATACTACCGTCTCTCGGTCGTCACCATAACCTTCGAATGCATCAAAAGTATCATGAACCTTGTAGGAAAGGTAACTTAGCGCAGGAGCATTGTCTATTTTCCATCGATTAGTAGAGCTTTTTTCCACAGACAATTCTACCCCTGTGGTGTCAATAGCTTTAAAGTCAGTTACAAATCGACCGTAATCTGAAATACCATATGTTCCAGGTAATATTTTGGCCATATGATATTCCACACTGGCTGCTGTCATCTTGGGAGGATACATGATGACAGGTACTTGATCATCAATAATGTTGTTGAGATCAATTTCCACTTTGTATTGTGCCGAAGCAACAATGCCTACAAATAGTAATATTATACTGAGGATTTTTTTCATTGGTTGAGTTTTATCTTTTGAACTTGCAAATCAAAGCGATTTGTTCCTTTGAAACAATCTTTGCTTATGCCAATGGTTTTTGTAACTGTCAAAAGGTTAATTAATTGGGTGAGCAAATTGTTCGGTATGGCTTATTAATCTGGCTATCTTTGCGCCCTGAATTTTGAATCTTATGTCTAAAAAAATATTTAAACGTCATACTATAACTTCTGCTTTACCATACGCTAATGGGCCAGTACATATTGGACATTTGGCAGGCGTGTACGTGCCAGCTGATATTTATGTAAGATATCTGCGTTCAAAAGGAGAGGATGTTGCATTTATTTGCGGATCTGATGAACATGGAGTTGCCATAACGCTCCGCGCTAGAAAGGAAGGAACTACACCCCAAGCGATAGTTGATAAATATCATAATCAGATTAAACAGTCGTTCGAAGATTTCGGAATTAGTTTTGATATTTATTCAAGAACGAGTTCCGAAACTCATCATAAAACGGCTTCTGAGTTTTTTGAAAAATTGCATAACGAGGACAAATTTGAGATTCAAAGTTCGGAACAATTCTACGATGCTAAAGAAAACCAGTTTCTGGCTGATCGATATATTATGGGAACTTGCCCCACATGTTCTTTTCCAGATGCTTATGGTGACCAGTGTGAAAGTTGTGGTTCGACATTAAGTCCGTCAGAATTGATCAATCCTAAGTCTATGCTTAGTGGTGAATCTCCTGAAATGAAGGAAACAAAGCATTGGTATTTTCCCTTGGACAGATATGAAGCTTGGCTAAAAGAGTGGATTCTTGAAGGACATCCTGAATGGAAAGCGAATGTATACGGTCAATGTAAAAGTTGGATTGACAGTGGACTGAAACCACGAGCGATCACCAGAGATTTGGACTGGGGCATACCTGTGCCTGTTGAAGGTGGAGAAGGTAAGGTACTGTATGTTTGGTTTGATGCGCCCATTGGCTATATCAGCGCCACGAAAGATTGGGCGGCAGAGCACGGGAAAAACTGGGAAGATTACTGGAAAAAAGACGATACGCGCTTATTACATTTTATCGGTAAAGACAATATCGTTTTTCATTGTATAATATTTCCTTCGCTATTGAAGGCCGAGGGGAGTTATATCTTACCGGAAAATGTTCCTGCGAATGAATTCTTAAACCTTGAGTCTAATAAGATTTCAACATCTCGTAATTGGGCTGTTTGGCTTCATGAATATTTGGAAGAGTTACCGGATAAGCAAGATGTATTGCGGTATGTATTAACTGCGAATGCACCAGAGACCAAGGACAATGATTTCACTTGGAAAGATTTTCAGACAAGAAATAATAGTGAATTAGTAGCTATTTTCGGCAATTTCATCAATAGAGCAGCTGTACTTACCAAGAAGTATTTTGATGGTAAAGTCCCTGCTTTAAACACGCTCGAACCAATAGATCAAAAGCTCATCAAAAAAATTGCCGAGTTCCCAACGAGAATTGCGTCATCATTAGATGAGTTTAGATTCCGAGAGGCTTCTGCTCACTTGATAGACTTGGCTAGAGAGGGGAACAAATACCTTGCAGAAACTGAACCTTGGAAACTAATTAAAACGGATAAGGAAAGAGTGGAAACAATACTCAATTTATCCCTTCAAATTGCTGCTAATCTTAGCATACTCTGTGAACCATTTTTACCACACACTGCTAAAAAATTAGAGACTCAACTGAGCATCACCGGTCTGAAATGGACCGATGCAGGGAGTGCTGAATTGTTGGCCGTAGGTACGCCTATAGCTTCAGATGTACTGCTTTTTGAAAAAATTGAAGATGATACAATTGAAAAACAAGTCAAAAAATTGATGGATACGAAAGAAGCGAATATGACAGAGAAAGAGGCCGTGGTAGTACCCGCGAAGGAAGAGGTTTCCTTCGATGATTTCATGAAAATGGATTTGAGAGTTGGAGAGATACTCACCGCCGAAAAGGTGGAAAAATCAAATAAGTTATTAAAGTTTTCGGTAGATACTGGGCTCGATATAAGAACGATTGTTAGTGGCATTGCCAAGCATTTCAAAGCAGAGGATATGATTGGCAAAAAAGTGGTGGTCATGTCAAATTTGGCTCCTAGAAAAATCATGGGTATTGAATCTCAAGGTATGTTGTTGTTTGCGGAAAATGCTGATGGTTCCTTGAAAGCCGTTTCTCCTGATCAGGAAGCTGAAAATGGGGCTGGAATAGCTTAGAAATTAATTGTTGAACTTATAAGGCTCAAATTTCCAAAAACTAGCGTTGCTAGATGAATTAGAAAATGGAGCTCTTAGGATATAGATACTTTCATTCGTAGCGAATGAAAGTATCTATCGTTCAAATAAATTCCCCGGAAATGAGTGTTTGGATGTAAGGGTGTTTGCAGAGAAATCAAGCTTGTAAATGGTTTCTTCAGCATACATGACTCCAATGTAAACTTCTTCATTTATCACTTCCATAAGGCCATCAAGAAAGATAATTTTTAGCAAAATGTTAACTCGATAAATACGATCAGACTGTGGGGCATATTGAAAGATCACTTCGTTTTTACCAATAAAATAATAATTCCCAGCTTTCCAGGTGTTGGGAAACCTTTTTGATATTTCGGTATCCAGCTTGAACGTATCCTAGGTTTCATTTTGTTTATTCAATCGATAGTAATTTTTGCTAAAAGTGCCTTCATGCCTTTCTGGATTCGTCATAATATAGAAAACACCACTATATCTCCATATATCATATCCATTAACACTGTCTGAATAATTTGTG
>JBLIIJ010000140.1:0-8095 GCA_047635055.1 Cyclobacteriaceae bacterium
AACTTCCAAACAGACGAATCTCACTTCATCACCGCCTTTGAAAAGTCCAAAGCGGATGTGATTTTTCCTGCTACTGCCGATTTCCCTTTTGATGTAAAGGGTTTAAACCTCTATTACTGGAAATACTATCCTAGGGAACGGGGTACGTATCATTTCTTGAATGCCGATGTTATACTAGGCAATGTGAATTCTTTGCTTCAACTATTAAAAGAACTGGTCAGAGCTTATGGACAGCCATTGGTCGAACGGTCTATTCAAGGTACTTCTGAAGACGTTGACGCCTTTCATAGATTCTATATTGACCTTTTTCTAGGCTTAGAAAAACCAACAATAAAAGTATCTATCGACCATCAACAGGAAATATTTGGAACTACCATCGGCCGAAATTCCGTGGTAAAGTGGCCCATATTTACTTTGAGGCATGGCTTTATATTTAATAAATATGAAAAGGAATTACTAGGAAAAAATAGTGTCGCCACTAAAGGATGGGACTATAAAACTAAGGATGGTAAAAAATACAACAAACGAACTCAGCAATTACCTGAAATTATAATTGAACCTAATGCCAAGATCAAAGGTGGCTTAGGTTCATTTTTAAAATCCGGAAGTGCTTATATCCATTCTCTTTATTCTATTATAAAAATTCTCATTTTCAATGGTGGAAAGAGATTGGATCATGAAATCTTCCGATTTCGACACAATCAGAATCCAGAGATCAAGGAGAATATTGATAAGTTAATTGTCAATATTGAAAATGGTCAACCATTCTCCTTTACCCATTTCAATGACGGAGAAATGACCTTTATTGAAAAATTTCAAGAGGCGGATCATAAAGAAGTGTGGTTTGGCTCCTATTTTGGCAGAATACAAGACAAGTACAACAAGCAACTTGGAGAATTACTATTAGCGGCTTTTCTCAAAAAGCAAGACCATTACTACATCGGTATTCCTTGCAAAGCTTCCCATCCGAAGTTGAGCCGATACGCAAGAGAATTAAGGCCTGTTGATGAGTTTACGATTCCAGCGATGACTTTTCATCACAACCTCAGTAAGTATCCGAGAATACTCGGAGCAATGAGAGAGAAGAAAGTCTATTTCGTTGTGAATATCAATCAAGACTTAGCTTTTTTCAAGCAAATGGGTTTTGACTTTGGGGATGACCAGATCATTAGAGTTCCTTTCAGAAATGCACATGAAGAATATGAAAATCTAAAAAACCATACCTTCGAGGAAGGAGCGATCGTCATGCTCATGTCAGGAATGCTTGCTAAAATTTTATGTGCCTATTGGTTTGAGCATAACCCGAAAACAAGCTTTATTGCCTTTGGATCTAGCTTTGATGATTACATTCAGAGCAAAATAAGCTTTAATCTATATCCAAAAGATTTCCCTTTTGCCAAAACACTCATCGGCTCTCGCTCTTATCTTTTTGGCCACAAAAGTCATTGCCCAAATTGCTATGACATGACTAAACCTAACCCAGGCGTATAGCAGATATGAGTGAGCTACAGATAGTCACATTTGCTGATAAGGCGTTAACGGAAAACAACTATTTAAAGAAAACCTGTGATGAAAAGGGGCTAAAGCTAGTCACGCTCATTTCCTCTCCTTGGATACAGAATGTGATCAAGTTAAAGTTGCTCGCAGATTTTGTGAAGTTTCAAGACCCTGAATTGATCCTGCTGATGGTGGACGCATATGATGTACTAATTTATGGAGATGCTAAGGATATTATCTCCAAATTCCATGAGTCTAAGGCTGACATACTCTTCTCCGGAGAATCAAACTTCATGTACAAGGAGCCAGCAAAATGGTTGAGCTTTTTAAAAAAATATCCACCTCAAGATACTATTTATCAGTATCTGAACTCCGGTTCATACATAGGAAAGGCCAAGCACATCAAACAGCTCTTAGACAGTATTCAAAGTTGGTTTGACATTGATTTTAACGATACCAAAAAGCTTCTTTCTCTAAAAAGCGATCAATACCTACTCCATAGGTTTTACGTAGAAAATTATTATACAAGCGAGTCTAGCTTAGTTTTAGATATTGATGATAACCAAAGACTTTTAGGTTGTACAGGTGGCCGATTTTGTGTTATTAAATTTCCAGATCTCGGCAAATGGCAGGCGTTTTCCTTTTTTATTTTAGAACGAAATATTCTGAAGTTATTTGCCCTTCATAAGTACCAAAAGCGTTCTAAAGATTTTGTCTTAAGCGGAAAACAATTTTTAAATACGAAAACGAATCAGCTCTCCACGGTAATGCATTTTCCTGGCACTTGGGACCGCTTTGATCAGGTGCTCGTGGAGCTTTCAGCAAAAAAGCAAAAAAGACATTTTAGTTTAGGTTGGCTTGTGGCTGCAGTGATTAGTCTCGCCAGTTTTTTACTCTCAATGGTCATTGCACCCCTCTTCTGGCTGATCACCAAAAAGTAATATTATCCACCGTGAATAGTACGGTATTCTTCATAAGGCTTTCCTTGTAAGGCTAGCATCATTCCTTTGATCTTTCTAGTTCTACGCCGATTGAACACTATACTGGAATACTTTACGAAGGGATAACCAAGCAAACCGAATGCATGGCAAATAGCTAACCATGACGCATACGCTAAGGCGATGGAATACGCTTTTAACTTACCATGCCTAATCCTATTGCGGTTAAGTTCGGTATAGCCATTCTTATAAGCGCGATTCAAAATCCATTCTTCTTTAGCTCTACTTAGTGGCACTTGCTCGTAGGCAATCGCTTCTTGGCAAGAAACAACTTTACCTCCATAATCTCTCACCTCCCTAAATAGAAACGAATCAGATCCTCCAGACATATTAAATGCAGGATTGAATACTAACTGATGCTTTTTAAGAAATGACAAATCAATCAATACATTATTCGTACTTGCACCTTGCAATAATGTTCCTGTTGTTGGGCGACCTCCTCCGTAAAAGTTTCTTTCTTCCAACCATTTAGGAGCACCTTCAAGTAGGGTATAAATCACTTTCCCAGAAACCGATGCTGCATTATACTTGACGGCTGTCTTAAGTAGCTCATATATCCACTGGGGATGAACGGTCTCATCATCATCGAAAAAAGCAATATGTGAAGCCCCCACAATATGAGATTCTGAGAGTAAAAGATTCCTCGTATGTACAATGCCGCGCCTAGCCTGAACGAAGTATTTTAATTCAAAGGGTAATTCTTTGGAAAACCTTTCGCAGATACGCTCCGCAGACTTATCTGGATCGTTATCGCATACAAAACATGCAATAGTGTAACCATCGGGAACATGAAGATTTTTCAATGACTCCAAAGCATCCGAAAGCATTTTAGGCCGCTTGAAAGTGGCGATCGCTATGATGGCATATTTATCCAAAATTCAACTCAATGATTAAGCAATTGACCTTGTGAAACAGTAATTCTTCTATCGGCTACCTCAAAAAACTGGTCATCATGGGAAATAATGATGACGGTTTTACCATCCTTCTTTAAAGCAGGAATGATCTCTGTATAAAACTTGTTCTTAAAATATGGATCTTGATTGGCTGCCCATTCGTCAAACACATAAAATTCTTTATCCTCCAGTAAAGAACGAAATAAATTCAATCTGCTTTTCTGTCCAAAAGAAAGGCTCGTTGTTGACAGTTTAATCCCATTCTCAACATCGACCTTATCTCTAATTTCCAATAGATCAAGGTATTTTTCGCGTAGTTCAGTGACTCTGTTATGATTGATATAGCTCAAATCCTGAAAAACAAAAGAGTCTGCAAAAACTGCAGAATAGATATTCCTATACTCTGCTAAAGATGTACTATTTACTGCCTTACCTGCAAAACTAACTTGGCCACTAGATTGGATATATAGACCGGTGAGTAACTTAATTAAAGTCGTTTTTCCACTTCCATTTCCGCCATTGATTAGTAGAATTTCATTCTTAAAAATCTCAAGATTAAAGGGACCTACAGTAAAACTCTTTTCATTTTCTGTGATGTAGGTGTAATGAACATTATCGAGTTTAATCACCGGTTTGTCGGAGATCTGCGTATTTGGGAAATACTTTTGATCCGCATCGGTTTCTTTTTCTTCGAAATCCTTTAGTACAATATCCATCCCTTCAATTTGTTCTAAAGCGACTTCCGCTTTTTTGAGTGTACTAAAGAAAAGTCCAATTCTAATTAAAGAAGGAAGGGTAAAGGTAATCAAGGTAAAAAACTCAATAAAAAAGTCTTTACCAGTTTCGAAATAATAAGTGGCAATCAAAAAGATCAATCCCAATGATATCAAAATGAAGGACTCGGATATTTTGCCGACAGCAATCAATACTTTGTTCCTATTTACGGTGTGCTTAGCGAACCCATTGCTTGACTCCCCTATGAGCTCGGTTGCATAAACTTGCTTGTGATTGATGTCAAGTGTCAATTCTTTAAGACCATCGACCAATCCATTCAGGCGTCTGTGAAGCACGTTTCTTTGTTCGATAGCCCTTTTTTCTTCTTTGAAAAGATAAGACTGGGAGGCCAAGGTCATGGAAATACTTACAAAGAAGACAGAAATAAAAATTAGCGTAAACTGCCAAGAAATGAAGAACATATATCCCCAAATGGCCACTACTGTGAAAAATGAAACAATAAAGTCGGGTAATCCTTTGGCAAAGGTTGCCAACGTAATAATGTCATTGAATAGCGTAGGTACTATTTTCTCTTTACTCTTTTCAATCTTATCAAATGTCGACTTTAGCACCAATTCAGAAAAAGTCACTCGCTGACCTGAGATCTTAAATTCAAAATGGTTAGTCACATAATGACTAGCCAAAATTGCCAATAATGCTGACGCTAAAACAAGTCCTGCTAGCATAAAGAAAGAATATGGCGTATCTCCTTTTACATACTCCAACACATCTGAGAATGATCGAATGGCAAGAATATAAAAAGCTGCTGCAGCCAAACTAACTATTCCGGCAATGAGCACTTGTTTGACCGAACCTTTTAATAAAAACTTGATAACCTTCATTACATCATTTTAAAAAACCGCAAGTTAGTGAACCTTTAAATGAAGAACGATTAGGAAGTCAGTACATTTCAAAAACTCAAGAATCACTTCCATGAATCAGGATAATAATCCTTTGACCCAAAGGCTTTAAACTCATGCCAGATTTGATTGAAATTTTGCATCGCTTTTTTTACGAAACTAAGTTTATCGCCCCACTTCCAGCCCCAAGTAACCAGATTCATATTATTCAAAGACTTTAATTGTAAGTACGGTTTAAACGCCGGATTAAACGGGTTTAGAATAATTTGACGTGTCTCCCGATCATTGTTTTTGAAAGGATCATCTTTCAAAGCATTAAACCCTCGCTTCTCTCGATCGTGGCAAATAAATGCGCGTCGATCGATGGTTATTTTCAAACCATGATGTTTCATTCGACTAACATAGTTTTTATCTTCTCCGTAATGAAAAAAGATTGGGTGAAATAATCCTACTTCTTTTAATGATGCTTTTGAAAGCATCCATGCGGCTGCATTTACAAAACGGACATCATATAATTTTCGTGACCAATTGTCAGCCTCATAATCACTAACTAAATCTTTTGATTTTATCCCAGCCTTAAATCCATAATCTAAAGTAGAGCCAGCTCCATTCAAATGGATAGGTGAAAGGATACCAATACCGGCGCTGGACTCCAGCGTTTCAATCAAATGGCCAATAGCATCTTCCTGCACATAAGCATCTTGATTTAGCAAGAAAAAATAATCAAAGCCATTTTCATAACCGTATTCAACACCCGCATTATTGGCTTTCCCAAAACCGAGATTTTCCTCACTTTTTATAACTTTTAGAGGCTCACAAAGCGAGTAAATAAGATCTAAGGTATTATCTGTGGATTTATTATCAACGATAATAATATCTACAGGGAATTTTGACTGAAGAATACTGGTGATACACTTTTCAATCCATTTTTTCCCATTGTAGGTAACAATGATTACACAACAGTTTGCACTTGCTGATTTCAAATCGAATATTTATTAGTTGAATTGATCTATTTTAAGGATAAAGATAATAAGATAAAATAGCGCTTCCTTAATTTGAATAAATATCAAAGCCCATAGGAATAGAAATGAATTTATCGTTTATTAAAGCGCACAGAATAGTAATCAATGTCACTCGGTATTTCTATTCGGAAACGTTTCCATTATTATTGCAACTTATAAACTTATTTTTTTTTGGAATTCCTAACTATATGAAAAGATCGATTGGTGAATGGTTGAAATATTTGAACTCGAACTATGTAGCATACATGCGAAATAAGAAAGTTCTCAAGGGATTAAAGCCTGAAGAAGTCGAACATCTTAAGCCAGTTGTCACCTGTAATAAGAAATGGTACGGTAGCGTTTACGGAGGGTTTTATATTAACCCGGATTTACTATCGGAAAACTCTGTCATATATTCCTTTGGCATAGGAACCGATATTACTTTTGATCTTAAATGTATCAAAAAGCACAAGGTCAATGTTTACGGTTTTGATCCTACGCCGAAATCTATCGACTGGGTGAAAAGTCGAGATATTCATCCCAATTTCCACTTCTATGAGTTTGGAATTTCCAGTGAAACTGGTTTTCAAGAATTTTATTTGCCAGATCGTCCAAAGGGAGTTTCTGGAAGCATGATTGTCAACCCGATTGTTAGCGAAAAGCTCAAAATTAAAGTGGCTATGAAGTCATTTGAAGATCTGGCAGAGCAGCTTGGCCACAAAAAGATCGATGTTATAAAAATGGATATCGAGGGGTCTGAATATGACGTAATTGACAGTATTATCAACTCTACCATTATCGTAAATCAGTACCTGTTGGAATTTCATGATCGATTTTACGACATCAATCATCCTAAATCGAAGGAGGTTGTTGAAAAGTTAAGCGCCAAGGGATACGGTATCTACGCTCACTCTATGAATTATGAGGAAATTTCGTTTATTAAAAAGTCTTTACTTGATCCAATAAATTAGTGTCAGATTGCATGTGATTACCCATGCCTTTTGATACCCAACTTAAACTTTCGAATCAACTCTCTGACGAATGACGGTCGATAATACTTGATTAAAAAATCCTGATCAATTAACGTACCCAATCTTGTCAACCCGTATTTGATTACTTGCTGAGAAACAATCTTATAAGCTAATTCTTCTAAAAATTTATGGTGAAGATGATTCCTTAGTTTTTGATACCGTGGGTTAGAAAGTATTTTTTGAATGATCCTAATTTTATCAATATTACTTGGACTTACACCTGTCCCATTAAGGTTCTTAAAGCTTTCCGAATTCGAATGAATTCGGAAATGATGCAAAGGCTCAGGCAAGAAAACGAAAGTATGATTCGAGCATAGTCTTAACCAATATTCAAAGTCGACCCTTTGCTTAAAGTTTGCATCATAATAGCCATCCGAGTCGATAATTTTTTTGGATATCAAACCAACAATGGGCTCTCCCATGAAATTATAGTCAAGTGACGTTTGTTGAATTACGCTGGCTAGATCCGAAGAATTCAATAATGCTTCCTTTTTATAAAAAAAAGATAATTTCCTCATCCTTTTGATATGAGAGGAAATTGTATGCCTCTGGCGATCAAAAAAATAATCTCTGTCACTCAGCACTATCTCTTGCCCATATTTTGCCTGAGCATTCATCATTTTTTCAATGGTATTTAAGTCCATCAAATCATCCTGAAAGTGGAGCTTCACGAAATCACCTGACGCCTTAGTTAAACAATCGTTCCAATTATTAACCATCCCGCGGTTTGAGCTATTCAGTTGAAATTTGATCCTGTCATCTTGGGATTCAAATTTCGTTATTATCGAGCTACTTGAATCCCTCGAATTATCATCAATAATTATGATCTCTAGATCTCGATAGGTCTGATCCAGCACATTATTAATGACTTCATCAAGGAATAGCTCTCCATTATATACTGGTATGCAAATACTAACTGTGCTCATAAGCTCTTCGCAAAATTAACCAATAGTATTGATGGATCATTCTTGCCTCTTTTTAAAATCTATTGCCCCCAGAAAATTAACCATTTCTTCAAAGATGGGTTATTGATATCAACTA
>JBLIIJ010000141.1:0-8056 GCA_047635055.1 Cyclobacteriaceae bacterium
TTTTTTTAAAAATAAACTTTTGGAATGTCAACTCACCGTCGGAAACTAATTCGAGCACACAAACACCCATCTTCAAAATCGATATATCTAGTTTTCCTACTGCTTTCTCGTATGTCAGAGCAAGGGTACCATCCAAAGTATAGCATCTCACGCAGCTTCTTTTTGCGAATTGATTTTCACAAAATAACTGGCTGTGCTCGGATATACGTTGATTCCTGATAAGCTTTTTTCTAAGTTCAGCACTTCCTTAACTGCAAAATTTACGACTACTTCGGTTGCGGCATTGAAACTACTATCTCCTACCTGACTCACTTTAACCGTAATCTTCACCGCGTTGATGGCCTCATTTGATAAAAGAATAGCTTTTGGAAAGGCTTTCTCCCTTTCCATGCGAACAAGCCATTGTGTATTTAAAGTCTCCCACACTAATAAATAGAATATGGAATCCTATCTAGCGATTTTCTCCACTTCCTCTAGCCGATCTAAAATCAACTCAATCTTTTCTCAAGTCTCAATATAAACGCTAACGAACCCGTCGCTTTCTCTAATAAAAACTATCAAATAAGGGCAATTAAAATCTTCTAATTTAAATCCAGATGATGGATATGTTCATCCACAATATCAACTCTGTCGGTAATACTATTGACATATTTGATCATCTCCCGCTCAAACTTTTTTATTTCCTTCTCATATTGTCTTACCGCCTCACTGTCAAAATGATCTTCAATCACTTTTAATATTTCACACTCTTCGCTTATAAAATTCTTAAAGTTCTCTGTGGAATATTCTGTTTCCAGAGCCTCAATATCTTCGAGCGTAGCTGCGGCCTCCTCGTCTTCGTTGGAGGAGTATTTGTTTTGAACGATGAAGTAAAGGGTGGTATCCCAATGATGAATTTCATCTAACAATGTCATCGTCTTCTTTTTGTAATCTTTATCAGCACAAAAATTATGAATGCCCTGATAGTTTTTCATTTTGATGGCTGTGATATCCCAGTTAACCCTCAGCTCATCAATGACTTTGACGATATTAACTTTTTCCTGTGCAGAAGATGAAAACGCCAAAGCCAGCGAACATATCAATATCAGTTGTTTCATAATTTTATCAGTTGTTTTTTAGATTGGGCATGAGTATTTTTCACATCTTGATACAAAGAGGATGAAATTTCTCTTTTTTTAAAGATACATTAGGTTGTCGATCAATAAGAATTAAATTCGACTAAGAACAGTGAGCTTTTTCAGGAATATCCCAATTGAGGTAGTTCATGATTTTTCCACTAGCCTCAATAAATAGTTTCCTTCTTCAATATCATACTTGATGAATTAATCAATACCTCGGAGTAATTTCAGGAGGCATGACGTCAGATGCCTGTTTTTTATGCGATGCATGCATCGGGGCATAGTACCCACAAGTTGTGATTCAAAAGGTCTATTACCAAGATCATCTTAAATAATCGCCCAGTATAAAATATAGCTGGCAGTACTATTTTTTTCTAATAGCGTCATACTCGTGCTATACTTTCCAGGGTTGTCATCAACCTTAAACTTGAAATCACCCAGATGATCATTTAAACTCAAATAATCATAATCCCACAACTCCACTTGATGCCAGCCTTCTTCAATACTAAGTGTCAAATTGATCTCTACCCTATCTCCCGTATCCAAACGATGATAAAGAGAATCTATTGGCCAAATTTTGTCACCATTAAGTTTAAGGTAAGTCTCATCCTTATCAATTTCATCGGGGGTGGTACACTGAACGGAAAGAAGTTTTATCTGGGGCATGGTTTTTTTTATTTTAAAGAAACTCTATTCGCTCTTAAAATACAATTTTAACATTC
The DNA here is from genome assembly GCA_047635055.1 of Cyclobacteriaceae bacterium. Lineage (GTDB taxonomy): Bacteria > Bacteroidota > Bacteroidia > Cytophagales > Cyclobacteriaceae > JAVJRN01. Next base: position 1,841 of record JBLIIJ010000141.1, read on the forward strand.
AATAACCTCGGAGCAGGCACGAGGTATGAAGTCGGAGAATGGCTTTTTGCTCGATGCAAACATAAGGGAATAGTACCCACAAAGTGACATTCAATCGACTCAGATCAGCTCAATATGCTCCTCCAAAGATCTCAATGTTTCATCAGCAATCAAATGATAAAATGGCATCCGATCATTGTCCAACTGGACTTGCTGGAGTGTCTCATAATATTTCAATCTAGAAGCATCTTCCCCTTTGATATTAGCACGTGTATAGCCTTGCTGTAGCAAAACAAGATTCATCGCCAATCGTGCAGTCCGACCATTCCCATCTATGAATGGATGAATACTCACGAGTCTCTCATGAATTTCTGCCGCTAAAATGACGGGGTGCAAGCGTTTTTTGTGCAATTGATAAAACTGAAAATAATCATCCATGAGCTTATCCAACATAAAAGGTTGGGGCAAAACCACAACGCTACCAGATATTCTTACGGGTACCTGCCTATATATTCCAGCATTTTGAGAATCAACTTCTTTTAAGATCAACTGGTGAATGGAAAGTAAGTTTCTCTTGGTCAAGTCTTCCTTTTTCGATACTAGCTCTCGCATAAAACCAATGGCCTGCGTATGATTGATCACTTCCAAATGCTCACGCATCGACTTACCACCAATGGTCAAACCTTGATTAGCTACCAGCGCAGTTTCCTGAATCGTCAGCGTATTACCTTCTATTTTATTGCTCTCATAAGTATAAGCAATATCAAAGTACTCATGCATTCGTAAAAATTGTGATGGCCCAAGTATTCCTCTATCAGACCAAATCGCTTTGAGTTGATCTATTTGCTTGAGCTTTAATTTCAAGTTCTCATCCGGCTCAGGCAAAGTCAATACATTATTGCTCGTCAAATACTCGATTCTTGACTCAGCCACCTGAAAAACTTCCGCAGCTGCAGGCTCAAATTCAAGCAGCTGAACTACTTTCTCTGAGAGCCACTCTACTCGCAACTTCTGGCTGTCAATGGATAGCATTTCTGAAAGTATGGATAATTGCCCTTCTGTAGGAAGTCTATCCCCTTTTTCGTAGCGGCTCAGCAAAGTCTGATCAATACCCGTTTGTGCAGCTAATTCTTTTAGCGTCAAACCATTTGATTTTCTACTTGACTTTATCAACTCTCCAATCATGACAAATTATTTATTGACAAATTTAGTCAATTTTATTTTGAAAATAAAACGGGAAGTATATTCCCGTCTTATTTTAAACTTATATATGGATTACTTCATCATAAGCAGCTGCCGCTGCTTCCATAACTGCTTCTGACATAGTCGGATGCGGATGAACAGATTTAATAATTTCATGACCTGTCGTTTCTAGATTTCTTGCTGTTACAGCCTCTGCGATCATCTCAGTGACGTTTGCACCAATCATATGGCAACCTAACCACTCGCCGTATTTGGCATCAAAGATTACTTTTACAAAACCATCTTTATGACCTGCGGCACTTGCTTTTCCTGAAGCAGAAAAGGGAAATTTACCCACTTTAATCTCATACCCAGCATCTTTTGCTTGTTGCTCAGTCATACCCACTGATGCAATCTCAGGAGAACAGTAGGTACATCCAGGAATGTTACCGTAATTCAAAGCATGAGGATTTTGCCCAGCTATTTTTTCTACACAAATAATACCCTCAGCAGATGCTACGTGAGCCAAAGCCGGACCATGAACGATATCTCCAATAGCGTATACGCCATCAACATTGGTTTTATAAAAATCGTCAACAAGGACTTTTCCTCTTTCTGTTTTCACACCAGCTTCTTCCAAACCCATATTTTCTAGATTAGTAGAAAGGCCGACTGCCGAAAGAACAATATCAGACTCCAAAATCTCTTCGCCCTTCTTCGTCTTGACAGAAACCTTACAGCCTTCACCTGCAGTATCGACCTTCGTCACTTCTGAGTTGGTCATTATCTTGATGCCATTCTTCTTGAAGTTCCGCTCTAAGGCTTTACTTATTTCTTGATCTTCTACCGGCACAATTCTATCCATGAACTCAACGATAGTCACTTCCGTACCAATGGAGTTGTAGAAGTATGCAAACTCCACACCTATGGCTCCTGAGCCAACAATTATAAGTTTCTTCGGTTGCTTCTCCATAACCATGGCTTTTCTGTAGCCTATGATTTTTTTATTATCAATAGGCATGGTTGGCAATTCTCTTGCTCTACCGCCTGTAGCTAGGATGATACTTTTAGCTTCGTAAGTAGTTATTTTACCGTCTTCCGCTTTAACCTCTACTTTTTTACCTTTTTTCAAGGTGCCATGCCCACTGATATGGTCGATTTTATTCTTTTTGAAAAGGAATTGAATTCCTTTGCTCATACCGCCTGCTATATCGCGGCTCCTTTTTACCATGCCATCAAAGTCAACACTTGACTCTTTCACATTGATACCATAATCCTGAGCGTGAGAAATATATTCAAATACTTGGGCACTCTTCAATAATGCTTTGGTTGGAATACAGCCCCAGTTGAGACAAATGCCACCAAGCTCGGCTTTTTCAACCACCCCTACTTTCATACCCAGCTGCGAAGCTCTTATTGCGGCAACATACCCGCCTGGTCCGCTTCCAACTACAATCAAATCATATTGTGATGCCATATTTATTTTCTTTTAATAGTTTTGGAACACAAATTTAAAATGAAAAGACCATAATGCTAAATGGAATTGGAAAGCTTTATTCCGAATAAGCAAATTAAATTCAGCACCAAGCTGGTTTAGAATCGTTTAAATTGCCAACAAATTGACATCCGGTCTTGAATTCAAGGCCTTTTATTCTTTAATACAAGACAAAATATGAAATTACTGGAAGGAAAAGTAGCGTTGATTACCGGTGCTTCTAAAGGAATAGGGAAAGCTATAGCCAAAAAATATGTGGAACAAGGGGCTCATGTCGCCTTCACTTACCTATCAAGCGTGGAAAAAGGTGAGGCCCTGGAGAAAGAGCTTTCCGCTCACGGAACCACTGTAAAAGGTTACAGATCAGACGCATCTAACTTTACAGCAGCTCAGGAATTAATCGACAATGTGGTAAAAGATTTCGGAACTTTAGACATCTTAATCAACAACGCTGGAATTACCCGAGACAATCTATTGATGCGTATGTCTGAAGCAAGTTGGGATGAAATCATGAACGTCAACCTCAAGTCGTGCTTCAACACAGTAAAAGCCTCCTCTAGAACTTTGATGAAAAAAAGAGCAGGATCAATCATCAATATGTCTTCCGTGGTTGGTATGAAAGGAAACCCTGGACAAGCGAATTATGCTGCATCGAAAGCAGGAATCATAGGGTTCACAAAATCAGTCGCATTAGAGCTCGGATCTAGGAATATCAGATGCAATGCCATTGCACCAGGTTTCATAGAAACTGAAATGACGGATGCTTTAGATGAAAAAACCGTTCAAACTTGGAGGGATGCTATTCCTTTGAAAAGAGGTGGAACACCAGAAGATGTGGCAAATGCCTGCGTTTATCTTGGCTCAGATCTTTCTTCCTATGTCACTGGTCAAACATTACAAGTAGATGGCGGTATGTTAACTTAAGACCTTGTAAAATTGCCCGAAAGTCTCTGTGAAAGAAATTATTTTCGATCACAAAGACTTTCCTATTAAATCTCAAATTACTTGCCCTCAAACGCATTTGCTTAGGCTCAAAATATGGACAACTCTTGGTACTCTTTAGATATTTCTTTGATTTGGGTCATCGTATCTATGTTCACAGGTTTGGCTCTGGCATTTTTCCTGTATTCAAAAAAACAAATTCCTTGGAATCGAAACGTTAATATCTTCCTTGGTTTTTTAAGGTTTACTGCGATCACATTGATCGTAGTTCTACTATTTGACCCAACTATTGAGCTCAATATTAATAATACAGAAAAGCCAGTTGTAGCGCTAGCAATTGACGATTCTGAATCTATTCTCCTTAGAAGCGACAGCCTTCAACTCGCTACTTTTGACTTAAAAACTAACAACATTCAAAATAAACTGGATTATCAGTTAGAGACTTATTTTCTGTCGGAAAATAAGTCATTCAATGGCTTTGATCAAACATCAACTAATTTAAGCGGACTATTAAAAAAGATTCAAAACATCCATGAATTTGATAATCTCGCTGGAATCGTCTTAGTCTCTGATGGTATTCATAATTCAGGCAGTTCGCCCCAATACACGAACTATCCTACGCCTATTTTCACTATTGGAATGGGCGACACGATTCCTCCAAAAGATTTATCTATTTCCAAAGTAACCAATAATAGAGTCGCTTTTGAGGGCAACCAATTCCCTATACAAGTTCAATTAACAAATAATGGCTATCAAGGAGAAAACGCAGTATTGAGTCTTAGGAAAAATGGCCGAGAAGTAACGTCACAGACTATCAAATTAAGCGGATCACAAAACATCATTACTTTCATTGTAGATGCCAATGAAAAAGGACTTAATCGATACAGCCTTCGGGCCAGTAAGCTTGACGGTGAATCATCCTTTGACAACAACCAACAAAACGTATTCATTGATGTCATTGAAAGTACTGTGAAAGTATTAATCGTCGCTCAATCGCCGCATCCTGATATCGCCGCGATACGAACAGTTTTGTCAAGCAGTAAAAACTATCAAGTCGACTTGTACATCAAAGGCTTAAGCAAAAAACCAGAAATCACAGATTACAATTGCATTATTTATCATAATACATTAGCCACAGATCTCAACGTAAATACATTAGGTAGCTGGTACATTTTGGGCAAAAGAACACCCATCAACCAAGTTAATAGTAAGCTAAGTTTTTTAAATATTACTGTTAAAAACAGAAATGATGATAAAGTTCGTCCAAGTTTAAATGAAGATTTTGCTTTGTTTGATATAGAGGCTGATATGGAGAACATAATAGATTACCCACCGATAAATGTTCCGTTTGGTGATTACTTGACAAGTGGCCCGACCAATACTTTTTTATACCAGAAAGTAGGCTCAGTAACTACAGATAAACCATTGATGATGTTTTTTGATGATGGCACAGAAAAGCAAGCTTTAACCATGAGTTCTGGGATATGGCAATGGAAACTTCAAGAAGCTGCGGCCTTTGAGGAGAGCAAATTCTTTGATGAAATGGTCCTTAAGACCATTCAGTATTTAAGCCTTAATGAAGATAAAAAACGCTTTATTGCACAGCCTCGAAAGAAAACATTTAATGTAAATGAAACCATCTCTATAGATACAGAAGTCTACAACCAAATCTTCGAGAGAGCTTACAATCAAGCGATTGACATAAATATCACCTCTGAAGACGGTGAAAGAAAGTCGCAACAAATAACCAACGCACCGAACAACAACACCATTCGAATAGGCGGTCTAAAAGAAGGTATTTACACCTATCGAGCGACGGTGAACATAGGTGGTTTGGAGAAGTTTATAGAGAGTGGTCAGTTTCTAGTGGAAGAAAATAAATTAGAAAGCATTTTACTTACCGCAGACCATAATCTACTTCGAAATATCTCTCGTAATTCTGGTGGACAATATTTTCACATTAACGATTTTGATAAGGTCATTGCACAACTTAAAGAGGCACAATATCAAGGCATTATCAAAACAGAGAAGTCTTTTCTGCCTTTGATCTCGACTATTTGGTATCTGCTGATTATCATGCTTTTACTTACCACAGAGTGGGTCTTGAGAAAGTATAACGGGGCTGTTTGATATTCGCACTTCCAAGAGAAAAGATTTAATAAAGAGGAAGCTCTTTCTGCAAGACTAACTAAAAACTGAACTGAGCGCCAAAATATATAGTGCGTAAGGAAAATAACTCAGCTTCTCGGCTTTCATAATCCGCGCTGTAAGAATGACCGCTGGTATTTTCTCTGCTCAAAACGTTATTAACGTTTAAATAACCGATCATTCCAAGATTGTCTGTCAAGACAAAGACCTTGCTCACAGAAAGTCCAACTGATAAATAATTGGAAAGTCGATCTAGTTTATTGTTTTCATTTGGCGAAAATACGCCCAAATTATCATCAAATGTTGAAAAGATTGTTAGGACTGAGTAGGACTAATCAAGAACACGCAATAGGTTCATTTCAAAAAACTGCCTCCAAGTCCTGTCATCTGAGGTCATCTTCCCTATCTCCTGCCATTTTCCGTATATCACAATGACCGTAGATCTCATAGTCATTGGCTCAGCCTTGAAC
>JBLIIJ010000142.1:0-7983 GCA_047635055.1 Cyclobacteriaceae bacterium
GCATATGATATTGGGAATATCAAACTCAATTCACAGAATGCTTATTTTTCCTCTTTTAGTGTATTGGTTGGTGAAGAATTAAAACGCTATCGCTTAAAAGAAGTCGATTCGTTGACCATGAATGGCGCCAGGTATTTGACTTTAGGTTTCAATATTGGTAACAATCAATATCAATCAATATCGAAAAGATATTTCAAAGGCAGTTATGAGCTATATGTAACTTGGTCTGACCAGCACGGAGAGCTTCAATTACTAAAAACAAATGACACAGTCAGAATCATCAACGAACAGAATAAAAGTATGCTATTTGATTTTAATCGGACGGATCTTCAAGCATCAAATGTGAAGATGACATCAAAGTCATTAACCAAGATGGCCGAAAAAATGCACACTTTAAACGGTCAGTCGTTTGTAAAATATAGAAAGCAAAAGGGGAGCGGATTAGTGAAGCAATTGCATATAGGACTAAGAATAGCGAATACTAACAAGTCTTGGGATCAATCTTTTAACGATCAAATATTTGAGGATAAGCTCACGGATAGTTCCATAGATATTATCGCGAGAGCAGAAGGCAGATTCCTGTTTTTTGAGCCTTCATTAAAGATTATCAATACAACATATGATATGGACTCAGTCTTTTTTGAGGACGTGCCCAAGTTCAATATCACCCGCGAAAGGCGAGGAGTGGTTTTAAGCACTGATTTTGGACTTTATATTTTGAAAAACCCGTTCTTTAGACCTTTCATAAAAGTAGGGCTTTCGTTTCCAATGGCTACTAAATATAGCATCAACTACGTCACAGCCAATAACTCAATTGATAACTACAGTTATATTTTAAATTATGGGAACCTGAAATATGGCCCATCTTTTGGCGCAGGCGTTAAGACTTCAATTAAGAGCATTAGTGCGGTTTTATCATATACAATCCAAAACGTAAGTGCCAAAGCGAATGGAGAAGTGAGATACGATGAGACATCTTTTCGAGGTACGCCAGCAGAGTTCACAAGCGTGAAAGGGGAAAGCTTTAGGGGGGATTATGAAGAAAAAATTGGTCGGCTTGAGTTGTCTATTTTGATCAGGGCTTTTAAACAATAGATGTATGACTACTCATATCTTATCCAATAGACTGGAAAATAGATTTCTTGTAGTATTTATTTTTCTCATTCTCACAGTGCCAGTCTTAGCTCAAGAAGAAGACCGGCTTTACTTTCAAGGTCAAGAGCGTGTTGGAAAAATCCTTTTGAATGGACAAAACCCTTATTTCTCTTTATTTAAGTTCTCCGACGCAAATGATACAGAGGTTGTCAAACTGTTAGAAGTAGACTCTGTTTTGTATAAGAAAGCGCCACTGTTTCAAATCAGTTTTACCCTCGGTGAAAATAATTATCAAGCCTTGGCAAAACGCTATTTTAAAGGCACTTACGACTTATACATTACCTGGTCTGACAAGTTTGGCGAATTACTTCTCAAACAGGAGGGAGATTCATTGGTAGTGATTACTGATTTCAATAAAAAGCTGTTATTTCCCTTTTTAGATTTCTCGTCGAATTCAGGAGTTGGGCTGAATATAAATTCTTTAAGACTGGCCTCCGAAAAAATGCATGAAAGAAATAACCTGCAGTTTGAAAGTTATCCCGCTTCAAGATCAAGGGGTATTGCTGAGTCCATTGACATTGGTATGAGGTTTAATCAATCCTACATCCAAAGCACTTATCGCTTCATAACAACGGATTATGAAATGAAACCAACGAATATAAACTCTGAGCTATTTATGCGTGTGAATGGTAAGAGGTTTTTCTTCGAGCCGGTACTAAGATTCAATAGGAATTCGAACACTATCGAAGGAGTCAGCTTCTCCGAAGGATTTCAACGCTCACCAAAAGTTCACGTTGAAAACAAAGTTAAGCGAACAGAACTTGGAGCCGACTTTGGTGTTTACTTGACCAAGAGTCGGAAGGTACAACCATTTTTAAAATTAGGGTGGTACACAGTTTTGTCAAATAACCTGCAAAGTTCAGTGCTCTTTGACTCATCAAATACGTTTACGTATCGAACAAGAATCAGCGATTTTAGCTATAACATGAGCCCTGGGATAGGCATTCGATCTGAACTAGAAAACTTGGTTTTTTACGTAAGTATGAGTTACTATCAATATGACGAAAAGTTCTCTGGGTCGTTGCTATATGAAAGTGAAGAATTCTCTCGGATCTTAAATCGAAATATTGAAGTGGATAAGAATTTTGGCTTTTCAGGAAGTTACAATGAAAAAGTGTGGAGATTAGAATTGGCCTTAGCCTATAAAATATTTAGCAAATAATGAAAAATAGCCTTGTCATATTATTAACCTTACTATTGTCTTGTGCTCCATCAAAGGAGCAAAAAGACCAAAAGCCTTTCGACCTCCAAGGTCATAGAGGCGCCAGGGGTTTAATGCCCGAAAACTCAATACAAGGGTTTATTCACGCCTTAGAACTGGGAGTCACAACCCTAGAGTTAGACCTTTGCGTGACGAAAGACCATCAACTTGTGTTGAGTCACGAGCCCATCATGTCTGCCATGATTTGCAAGGATGCTTTTGGTAATACCTATGATGATTCTACGGCACATCAATACAATATATACCAAATGACCTATGAGGAAATCAAGTCCTTCGATTGCGGATCTTTGCCGCACCCTTGGTTTCCTGATCAAGCCAAGTTGTCTACATTTAAGCCATTGCTTACAGATGTTTTCGATACCGTTCAGCTGTATTTAGAAAAAAGGGACACTCCAAAAAAAACGATTAATTACAATATCGAAATCAAGACACAGGCCCAAACAGACAACATATACCACCCTACGCCAGAAGACTTTTCCGACTTAGCTTATAAAGCAATCAATAACAAAATAGATTGGAAATACATAACCATTCAATCGTTCGACTTTAGAGTTTTACAATATTTTAACACTACTTACCCAGAAGTCAATCTTGCTTTATTGATAGAAAATAAACTCCCTTTTAGGCAAAATATTGATTCATTAGGCTTCAACCCAGACATATACAGTTGCGAACATGTATTACTTTCGCGGGAGACTATCAGCAATCTTCAAAAGCGTGAGATAAAAGTGATCCCTTGGACAGTCAACGAGTCTGCTAGAATGGACACTTTGCAATCTTGGAATGTCGATGGTTTAATTTCAGATTATCCAGATAGATTTAAAAGAATAATAAGTGAGTAAGAAATACGACGTATACGCGATTGGAAATGCATTAGTAGACTATGAAATTGAAGTTGACGATGCATTTTTAACTAACAATGGAGTCGAAAAAGCTTTGATGACATTAGTAGATGCTGATCGACAAAAGGAATTGATCGAAGCAGTACAGGGCAAAATCAAAGCAAAGCAAGGAGGAGGCTCAGCGGCCAATACCATCATTGCGGTAAGCAAACTGGGCGGGAAAGGATATTACTCATGCAAAGTTGCCGGTGATGAAGATGGTAAAGTTTACCTCAAAGACCTGACCGACAATGGCCTTGATACCAACTTAGATATTAATAACCTCCCAGAAGGAATTACAGGAAAATGCTTAGTAATGGTTTCTCCAGATACCGAGCGAACCATGAATACGTACTTGGGCATAACCTCAGATTATTCAACTTCAGAGCTTAAAAAAGAGTCGCTCGTCGAGGCAAAGTTCCTGTTCATTGAAGGTTATTTGGTAACCTCACCTTCAGGCTTGGAGGCGATGAAAGAAGCCAAGAAAATGGCACAAGAAAATGATGTAAAAGTCAGCCTCACGTTCTCAGATCCTAGTATGGTCAAGTATTTCAAAGACCAGATGAAAGAAGTGGTAGGTGAGTCCATTGACTTGCTTTTCTGCAACGAAGAAGAAGCCATGCTTTTTACAGATACGGAAACAGTCGAAGAGGCAAGAGAAGCACTTAAAAAAGTGGCCAAAATATTCGCAATCACACAAGGGAAAAACGGCGCAATGATTTGGGACGGAGAGACGTTTATCGACATTGAGCCCTATTCAGTGACTGCAGTAGATAGCAACGGAGCAGGCGATATGTTCTCAGGTGCATTTTTGTATGCCATAACTAATGGTCACAACTATGCCTCAGCAGGCAAGCTGGCGAGTAAGGCTGCCTCAGCAGTAGTGGGCAAATTTGGCCCAAGATTAAGCGCAGAAACATTACTACAGCTTAAATCAGAAGTATTCACTTAGAGAGTAGTTGGTATCTGGTACTGCCGATGGTATTCTTTATTCAAAAAAGTAAAGAATACCACTTAGTTGGAATCGGCTCAATTCCTGATGATGTCACAAGAAACATAATAAACGTGTTGATCCATCATCCGGATTTGTAGTTTAAATGAAAAGACCGAAGATCTAAGGAGTAAACCCCAGAGAAAATCATTAAGCAGGGCTAAAAACGAGGCTGATTTACTAAGTCAGTTCAGAATTTTGAGTACATAAAAGAATGACTCATCTGGATATTAAAAGCGAGTTTGAACAAACAGTCTCAATGTCCAATACTTTATCACTCCGATGAATTTACACGATTTTTAGGACTCTATTTTCATTAATACCCCCCATTAATCCCTGATTTAGGGGGATAATTCGGTTAAAATAATATATTTCACGCTTCTATTTATATTTAGAAATATATTATTCTATCTTTGCACACCATTTTAAAATAGGACGAAAAAAATCATGAAGAGAACGTTTCAACCTTCAGTACGCAAGAGAAAAAATAAGCACGGATTCAGATCTCGTATGGAATCAGCTAATGGTAGAGCAGTGTTAGCAAGGAGACGCGCGAAAGGCAGAAAAAGATTGACTGTCTCTGACGAGTTTCACAAAAAATAAGTAATTAAGGCCTATGACTAGCGAAGGCCTGAGTTATACATTCCCAAAGGCAGAGCGCCTTTCAGGGAAGAAAGAAATAGAGGAGCTATTTAAACGTGGTTCCTCTTTTTATTTGCACCCTTTTATCTTCCGATTTTTAAAATCAGAAAAAGAGGTTCATCACAAAGTCATTTTTTCTGTTCCAAAGAAAAAATTCAAGCGTGCGGTAGATCGAAACCTTTTAAAAAGGCGCCTTCGAGAGTCCTACAGATTAAATAAGCACCTTCTACATAATTCTCAACACTTTTATTACCTTGGATTCGTCTATATAGAAAAGGAAATTGTTCCTTTCTCAGAAATCGAATCTAAATTAGTCAAAACACTGACACGATTTGCCAAACAAATTGCGGATAATGAAGATTAAAAAAACGCTAACCATAAGTGCGATAGCAATCATAGGGATTGCATCAATGTTCTCTTTTAATAATGTCGCAAACGATCGCTACTTCGAGATTGTAAAAAACTTGGATATTTTCGCGACGATGTATAAGGAGGTAAATGCCTATTATGTTGACGAAATCAACCCTGCCTTATTCATGAAAAAAGGAATGGACGCCATGTTGGGTTCACTTGATCCATACACAGACTACATTCCTGAAGACGCCATTGAAAATTACCGAACAATCACAACAGGTGAGTATGGCGGGATCGGAGCATTGGTTGACACAAAAAATGGAGTAAGTACAATTGTCAAGACCTATGAAAAAAGCCCAGCGGCAAAAGCAGGTCTAAAAACAGGGGACCAAATCATAGAAATTAACGGCATCAAATTACAAGGTAAAACCTCAAAAGAGATAAGCCAATTACTGAAAGGTCAAGCAAAATCTATAGTAACCCTAACCATAAATAGATTCAATAAATCAGAGCCCTTTAAAGTTGATCTCAGCCACGAGAAGATCACGATAAAAAACGTTCCTTATTTCGGCATGATCAATGAAGAGATAGGTTACTTAAAACTTACGGAATTTACAACAGAGGCAGGGAAGGAAGTAGCCAAAGCAGTTTCAGAATTGAAGGAAGATGGAGCCACCAAAATCATATTTGATTTGAGAGGAAATCCTGGAGGTCTATTAGAAGAAGCAGTTAATGTTTCCAATGTTTTTATACCTAAGGGCAAAGAAGTAGTAACAACAAGAGGGAAATTGAAAAATTGGACAAAAGCCTACAACTCACTCAACGAACCCGTCGATGTTAATATTCCCGTAGTGGTTTTGATTGACAATGGGAGTGCTTCAGCTTCAGAAATCGTTTCCGGTGTACTTCAAGATTATGATCGAGGAATTTTGGTTGGCCAAAGAACCTATGGCAAAGGTCTCGTCCAGCAGACAAGGCCTTTAGCTTACAACTCACAAATTAAGATTACCACGGGTAAATATTATATCCCGAGTGGTAGATGCATTCAAGCTATAGATTACAGTCAGAGAAATGCCGATGGCAGTGTTGGAAAAATAGCCGATTCTTTAAAGAGCGAATTTAAGACGGAAGCAGGCAGATTGGTTTATGACGGAGGGGGTGTGAACCCTGATATACAAGTGGAACCACGAAGTTTAGCCGCAGTGTCAATCGCATTATTGCGAAACCACCACATATTCAACTATGCAACCGAATATTATTACACCAATGAAGGGATCAGCGACCCAGTGGAGTTTCAACTTACAGAGGAAGAATATCAAAGCTTTGTGAGTTGGTTATCAGGAAAAAATTATTCTTATACTACTAAAGTCGAAAGGAATATAGAGACGCTAATGGAATCTGCGAAAACAGAAAATTACTATCCTCAGATTGATAGTCACATCCAAAGTTTAAAAAAAGCGGCGCTTAATAATAAAGAGCAAGACTTAACCCTATATAAGGATGAAATCAAATCGCTACTAGAGCAAGAGATAGCCAGACGGTATTATCTACAAAGAGGGGCCATCGAAACGATGTTCAATAAAGACCAAGAAATACTGGCAGCAGTAAATATTTTAAATGACCCGAGCAAGTATAGCAGCCTGTTGAAACGTTAATACAATGTCATTAATACTCAGTGTAGAAACATCAACAGATGTATGTTCTGTCGCATTGCATTTAGAATCAAAGCTCATTGGTTGTCAACGATATGATTTGGCCAAGTCACACTCGTCATTGTTAGCTAGCCTTATTCAAGAAGTCGTTGTTAATGCCGATTGCAAAATCTCAGACTTATCAGCAGTTGCTGTTTCTGCTGGCCCTGGATCATACACCGGCCTTCGGATAGGTGTTTCCACAGTAAAAGGCATAGCATTCGCGCAAAATATTCCTATCATAGGTTTGGATAGTTTGGATGTCATGTATGCCGTTTATGCGAAATTCCAGAAAAAAGAGGAGCTGGCAATGCCAATGATGGATGCAAGACGAATGGAAGTCTACTGCCAACTAAGGGATGCTCGTGGCGCCTACATTCTCAAATCTAAACCTCTAATCGTTGAATCAGATAGCCTAAGCAAATACAAAGAGATGCCAATAACAATCTTCGGAAACGGAGCGGAGAAAACACTTTCGTTGATAGGAGGCTCGAATATTAGCTACGTTCCTGATATCGTACCGGAAGCTATGAATATGGGGGTATTGGCATACGAAAAATTTGAAGCGAATAAATTTGAAGACACAGCGTATTTTGAGCCATTCTATTTGAAAGAGTACAGAACTATTCCTCCAAAACAAAAGTTGTAAGACAAATGGAAAATGAAACGATTAATAGAGTTGCTAAAAGTAGCCTACTATCCATAGATATGGATGATTACATTGATTTGGGAGGAATTGGCGAATTCGATATTGAACCAGCACTTTTTCAAGGAATAATCTTAAAAGAGTCCGACTTTCGGTCATATCTTAAATCGTACGATTGGAGTGTTTTTGAAAACAAAAGTGTTTTCGTTCATTGCTCGGCGGACGCGATTATACCAACATGGGCATACATGCTTGTTGCTGCAAAACTTTCGCCTGTTGCTAAGTTATTTGCTTTTGGAGATCAAGATGAGCTAGAGAAAAAAATAATTGATCGAGCAATCAGTAAAATATGCGATCAATCCCTTTTGGACTCAAAAGTGGTAATTAAAGGATGCGGGGGT
>JBLIIJ010000143.1:0-7824 GCA_047635055.1 Cyclobacteriaceae bacterium
GCTCGCAAAGCTGCACGTCAAGATTCTACTGATTGGGATGACGAGTGGTATTCATGTGCTGATGTAACAGAATTTGAAGAGAATGGGGTCTATACGATTACCTATGACTATGGTGACGGCTGTGAAGAAGGCGATGATTACTTTTCGGTATTTAACTATGGCAAGTATATCTCGGTATTCAAATTTGATTTTTCCTTCGACACCTTAGATTGGAATGGTGGCGTAACCGGTGGTTATGAAGGGTCGATGAACTATGAGAATTTTGGATCGCGATATGATTTTGATGGTTATGAAAATGAGTTTGTCTTAGATGGAACAGCCTTTTATGCAACGACCTTTAAGGATATATTTGATTTCAACGAGTATAGCTCTACAATGGCGTCCTCTTACCAAGAGAACCTTATCATCCAGGAGATGACGGATGGGGAGTCGTTTACAGCAACTATTGAGTCTGATGTGGAAGAAGTTTATGAATCAGCTTACAACGAAGGCGAGGATGAGTTTCGCGACTTGCTTACTATAACTAAAGCGAACTATACTTATACCACAAACGAAGCGGTGTATACTTCTACAGTCATCGAACCATTGGTGATGGACTTCAACTGCTTTGAGTATGAGGAAGACTGGGAAGACTGGGATGATGACGAAGAAGGCGATGATGAAGGAGACGAAGGCGAAGACGGTGATGACGAAGGAGATTGGGATGATGATGAAGACAGGGAAGGTGATGATGGATTTACCTATGTCTCAGGAATAGAAGAAGTAACTGTTGATGGATTAAAATATACCATTGACTATGGTAATGGAGCATGCGACAACATCGTTATTGTAACGGACGAAGCAGGTGTGTCTGTAGAATACGACTTAGCCACTGGTGAGGTAGCGATTTAATTCCTTATAGTGGGTTTATTAAGGTAAGTGGATTAGTTTTGGATTTTTTGGGGAATGGGTTTCGGCTCATTCCTTTTTTCGTTTTTGGAGTTTTGAATCTCTCTATTACTTTTGTCTCTTAAAATTTTTCTAATGAAGCGGCATATTTCCACAATACTTGTATTTTTCATTCTCTCTATTGCTTCTGGGCAGGTACTTCGAATCGACCATAAAGAGTTAGGAAAAGATACTTTGAAGGGCTGGAATGGGGATTTTGAAGTAGATTTTCTTCTCAATAACTTGGGCTCTAGTGCCGATCAAGAATCCACCTATTTGGGATTTCGGGTGATCTCCAATGCTTCTCATTTTTCTTCCTTGCACCAATACTATTTTAAAAATGAACTGCGCTATTACAAGGCTGGTGGCAATGAATTCCTCAATCGAGGGTATGGATATTTTCGTGCCAACTGGAATAGAAAGCGTGCCATCCATCCGGAATCTGTTACGCAAGTACAGTTTGACAATATTCGACACCTCGACCTGCGTTGGTTAGTGCTGCAAGGCATTAAAGCAGCCTTTGTGAAAAATGAGGAGCACGAATTGGATCTAGGTGTGGGTGTGATGTATGAGCACGAAAGGTGGAGCGATTTCTCAAGGGAGAACCTAGGCATAACGAAAAACCTTTTGAAGTTCTCGTCTTACCTCGGCTGGTATACGGATATTAATGATCATATATACATCTCTATGCTGAGCTATTATCAGGTTGGATTTGATCGAAAAGATGATCTTTTCCGACACAGAATTAATGGAAGCATTGAAATCACCGATAAGATCTCCGATAGATTAGCGTGGGTCGTTCGTTTTCAACTACAATACGAGTCTGATCCAATAGTGCCTGTTGCTCCTCTAATCTATGAATTGATGAATGGTATCAAATGGACCATTTGATTTTTTCTTGTCCGATTCGTCGCACTAGCGAAACATAAAAGACCACAAGAGCGATAATCGGGAAAATTCAAACCTCCAGACCTTTTCAAACAATGAAATTTTCCTCTCGTCGCAAATCATCCATCTTCGAAGCGCTTATTGATATTAAAAGTCTATCACTATTCCGAGTGTAGGCAATACTGCACTCGAACTCAAGTCTTCGATTTCTTTTAAAGTACGAGGATCGAGTATGTTCCCTTCATCATCCCTCACTAATCCAAAATTGGGCGGAGAGGGGGTGTCTTGGCTGAGTGCGTTTTGGAATTCTATAAATATATCTAAAGTGAACCCTTTTAAATTCCATTTTTTATCGATGCGGATGTCTGTTTGGTTAAACGAACTTAAGCGAATTTCTCCGAGTCTGTCATAGTCCAAAATGATGGCGGGGTAATTCTCCAATGTTGCCGTTTGGTCTACAGGAGAGATGGGTGTTTCGCCGATATATCTCACTCTAGCGCTTACTTCCCAGTTGTTGCCAAACTTATATCCTCCGGTAAACGTCAAGAGTGTTCCGTTATCCCAAGTCGAAGGTCTGTATACTTCCGTATCAAATCCGGTGAACTCGCTTTTGTAAAGTGTGTACGCCAATATTCCATAGAAATTTTTGGTAAACTTTTTCTGTAAAAGAACTTCTACACCATAGGTCCGCCCAAGACCAACACTCGCCACAGGCTCATTACCTAACACTGAGAAATCCGCACCTAGATTGGCCAGTGAAACGCTATCCACTTGCGATACAGGATAGTTTGCATATTTCTTATAAAATCCTTCTACAGTAAATCGGGTAGATGGCGAAATTAAGTATTCAATTCCTGCCACAAAATGATCACTTTGGATGTATTCTGTGTTCTGATTGAGCAGATCGCCTTGGTTGTTTTCAAACCCAAGAACGGTATACGGAGGAATTTTGTAATAACGACCTACCGAGGCATTTGCCGTCCATTTGCCAGCATCATCAAGCTTATAAGATAGGGCAGCTCGCGGGCTAAAAGTGCGGTACACTTGATTGCCATTATTGGTAAAAGTATTCCCATCAACCCTCAGTCCAATAGAAACCCCCAATCGCTCGTTCAGATATTTTCGAGATGCCTGACCGTAAAGCCCATAACGCCAAAAGTTGAGGCCATTGTCATATGTAAAGTTGTTTACCAAGTCCTGGGTGATGTTAGCGTAATCAGCATTTTGAACAATACCTCCGGCCGAGATGGTCCAGTCCTCCAAGAAGCGCGTATAGTTGTAGCGTAGCTTCACTTCTTGCTCTTGCGATTCGTTGGATAAAAATAGCCCCGTCTCATTCGCATTATCTTCGAATTGCTTAAAGTCATTGTTCAGGATATTCGTACTGAGCGCAGTGGTCATGAATCCTGAGCCATTTTTAAAGCGTCGCTTCCAGCTTAGCCCAGAAGTGGTCGTCCATTGTTTAATCACGGGTACTTGGTCCAAAGTCGCTTGTTGATCTTCATCAAACTCATCGGGCACATTGATAGAAAAGTCATCCACCGAACCAACGCCGGTGAAAATAAGCTCGTTATAATCATCTATTTTATGTGTCACCTTATATTGGTAATCCCAGTAATCAGGGAGAAAAGGAAGTCCTATTGCTTTGAATAATAGTTGCAAATAGGAGCGTCGAAAAGACGCAATAAAAGAAGTATTGCTAAACTCTTTGTCTCCCTTGAATAAAGGCGCTTCAAAAGTCAACGCAGCTTCACTACTGCTAATTCTGATGTTGGTTTGTGCCTTTCTGTTATTTCCATTTCGCTGGTCGAATTGTAATACTCCGGACAGCACATTGTCATACTGCGCGCCGAAGGAGCTGGACGACAAAGTGACTCCTTCGAAAAACGAGACATTAAGTAAACCTACCGGACCGCCAGCAGAGCCTTGCGTTGAAAAATGGTTGATATTCGGGATTTCAATTCCATCCAGATAGTAAACGTTCTCATTGGGTGCGCCACCTCGTATGATCACATCATTTCTGAAACCACCCACCGAGCCCGATACACCGGGTAAAGACTGTACCACTTTGGCAATGTCATTGTTTCCCCCTGGATAAGTGGCGATTTCTTCTGCAGATAATTTTTGGATGGAAAGGGGTGTTTCTTCCAGTTTTTCAAAAGGATTTGCGGTGACCACCACACCTTCTAGCTCAGTGGTCGACTCTATGAGTTGAAAATTCACATCGGGACTTCCACCAGAGCGAATGACCACATTGTATTTTGTTTCTGATTTGTAACCAATATAAGAAGCCGTTACCGTGTACGAGCTTGGAACGATGTTATTGATGATGTACTGACCGTTGATATCCGTGACGGCACCTTTTTCTGTGTCATTGACGCGGATAGTTACCCCAATCAAGGTTTCCCCTGTTTTGCTGTCCGTCGCGATTCCTATAAGGTTTCCGACTGCCTTATCTGCATCTTGGGCAAAAGCGAAAATTCCAGTAAAAAATATGGCTGCAGCGATAAAAAAGTTTTTCATTGGTGACTCATTGTTTTAATCAAGCTATAAACAGCGCAATGAGCGCAATGTTTATGCTCATCAATAGGAGCGCTAGTCTTTTGGTGAAATAAAAAATGACAATTGCGAGAAGAAAAGTGGTTTGTTCGATCGTTTATTTTAATAGTTTTGAGAGATTAAAAGTGGAGCAAATGAATAGCGTAACATTAGAGAACGAGCGAGTAAAGTTGACGCCTTTGGTCACCGAAGACCTTGAAAAACTATTGCCAATTGCGATCGCACATCCTGACTTATTGCAATATTCTCCTTCGGCTTTTGGTAGTAGAGAGGCTTTGTTAGATTATATCCAAACAGGCGTAGCTATGCGGAAGCCATTCCTCATTTTTGATAAAAAGAATAATGCTTTTGCTGGCAGTTCGAGTTATGGGAATATTTCCGCATATGACAAGCGATTAGAAATAGGCTGGACTTGGGTAGGGGAGAGATTTCACGGAACGGGGCTCAACAAAGCAGTGAAATTTTTGATGCTAAGCCATGCTTTTGAAACGCTCCAGTTCGCTCGAGTAGCGTTCAAAATAGACAGCCGAAATAGTCAATCACGCGCTGCAATCTGCAAGATTGGTGCTGTGCTAGAAGGACAGCTCAGAAGTCATACGCTATTGACTGATGGATATAGACGCACGACGTGTTGTTACAGTATACTGCAGTCAGAATGGCTTGGCATAAAGAAGACTATTTTTAAAGAATTTTTATAGTCCTATTCGTCAAAAGATCACTTTTCGCATATTACTTTCGGAATATTTTGATTGAACGATATAGGACGATTTAATCGACATCAATGACGCTCACCAAAGAAGAACTCAGCACATACCTTGTTAGCAAGTTCAGAAAAGAAACCATGTTGGAAGATGTTCAGGAAAACCCTGCGCTAATACCTGAATTGATTCGCTTGAGCCAGTTGGATGAACAACCGCTCGGTTGGCGAGCTACTTGGATATTGCGCCATAGTATTGATGATAACCATCGGGCGTTGGTGGCCGTCCTGCCGAAAATTATTACACGACTACCTGTAATGCACGAAAGCCACCAGCGCGAATGGTTGAAGGCTTTTCATGGTCAAGTCATTCATGACGATCAGCTTGGAGTATTGTTTGAAGTTTGTGCTGACTTATGGATGGATATAAGCCATCATGCTGCCCTACGCGCTACGGCTTGCGAATGGTTGATGATTATTGCCACAAAATACGAAGAACTAAAACCTGAAGTAGTGTTGCTGATGCAGGAAGATTATATCGAGAGATTAACGCCAGGGATCAAAAAATCGCTGCAAAAGAAAGCGCATAAACTAAAGTTCAATTTGAGATGAGAAATGGCGTTGCACTACGAACTATTCAAACATTATTGGGACATAGCTCCCTCGAAACAACTCAGATATATACATATGTGGCAAATACAACTTTGATAAAAATTAAAAACCCCTTAGATTCACCTTGATAACAATTACTGTATTGCGAATTAATAATGCTAGACAATTACTACTCTTCGAACGATTACAGTATTTACCCTGAACTTTCACAAGCAATATTAGGGGCTGGGTCTTCCATTGATATTCTTGTTAGCAAGAATTCCATTTTGCAAAACTTTATAGACGAAAGTATAATTGCATTAGCAGATGAACGATTAAATAAGCGGATTCTAAAATCTGGATTTTCGAAGGGAGAATTAGAAATTGCACAAGATCAAAATTGGCAAGTACGTAACTTGAAAATCACCACAGAACATGATCTTATTATTATAGACAACAATGCTGCATTTGTTATTAACCTTATGGTTCCAGAAATGCCGGAATTAGGTCTAAAATTCCCGATATTTCATACAACATCCGAAAGCGTCATCACAAGCTATGATCAGTATTTCACACAACTTTGGACTCATTCTGAGGAAGTCATTTATGGTAACATAATTCTGCCGTCATTAGAAAGCGATATTCGAATTACTGTCAAAGATTTCAATGACAATCTCATTTATCAGTTAAACAATCAACCTGAAGACGTTCATCAATTAGAACCAAGGCAATTTGAAGAACTAATAGAATACCTATTAAAAAAAGATGGGTTTGAAACTGTTCTCACACCTCGATCAAGAGACGGTGGAAAAGATATAATTGCCAAATATATTACTCCAGCAGGAATTAGCTTCTTAACCTATGTTGAATGCAAACGATATAGTCCAGACAGACCTATTGGCGTTGAATACTTGCGTTCTTTATACGGAACTGTGATGAGTGAAAGAGTGAATCTTGGAATGCTAGTAACATCTTCTAGATTTACCAGTGAAGCATATAAATTTCAAACCAAAACCGAGAACTTTTTAGAACTGAAAGACTTTATGGCACTTAAAAAATGGATAAAGAAAATAGCTCCTAACATTCTGTGATGAAATCATGCGTAGACAGTGCTAGACGACAGTTCTCTGCATTCTGGAAGCCCCGCCAAATCTCTGATTTGCCCTATTGTGAACCAAAAAAATATAATAGACCAAATCAGAGATTTGGCTATTTTGAATCCGAAACATTATCTTCACCAAAACGCACGATTCATACAGAGTCTTTAGCATTCACTTTCTGAGTCATGAAATATTATGGAGAGAATTAAGGTCTGAAGATAATAAGTCAAGTGTTTTACTTAAAAATGCAATGCGAAGGATATTAGAATATTACTTCACTGTTTTTGGTCAATTTTCCAATATTAAGAAGCTTCCCGACAGATTTCAGACCATTGAGGAGCAAATGATATGCAAATCATTGATAAGTTGGGTTCATGACGGCTCACATGACATTGCTGATGAAATACATGTATCTGATAATGATGATGCCGTTATGAGATTTAAGGATGTATTTCGTACAATATTTGATTCTAATGGACAGCTTGGACATTACAATCAAATGATGGGAATAGAAATTGAAGAAAATAAAACAATATAGCCAATGAACAGCGAAATCCTGATATATCAAAACCCTGACGGCAACATTAAAATAGATGTTCGTTTGGAAAATGAAACGGTTTGGTTGACCCAAGAGCAGATGCATAACCTGTTTGGGAAATCGAAAGCTACCATTAGCGAGCATATTAAGAATGTTTTTGATGAAGGAGAATTGGATAAGGATTCAGTTGTTCGGAATTTCCGAACAACTGCATCTGACGGTAAAAGTTATGCGACTAATTTTTACAGTTTAGATGTAATTATTTCGGTTGGTTATCGTGTAAAGTCGGTACAAGGAACGCAATTCCGTATTTGGGCTACACAGCGTTTAAAAGAATACATCATCAAAGGATTTACGCTCAATGATGACCGCTTTAAGTCGGGTAGCTCAATGAACTATTTCAACGAATTGCAAGACCGCATTCGTGAGATTCGCCTTTCTGAAAAATTCTTCTATCAAAAAATAAAAGACATCTATGCTACCAGTATAGATTATGATTCAAAGGACGAAAAGACGATTGAGTT
>JBLIIJ010000144.1:0-7749 GCA_047635055.1 Cyclobacteriaceae bacterium
TTCTGGTAGTAATATGTTTTTCCTAAATCATCCTATCCCACGACTGTTCTGTAAACTGCAACACATCAGGGCCTTCATGATATATCGAGCATATGTTTTTATGTAGCTTTCGTATTGGACAGTTTACCGAATGATGATTTTCCCGATCATTTGTTTGCCAAAAAATAGAAAATATAATCCTTCCGATAGTGATGTTATAACATGCAATATCTTTTCAGAGTCTCTGTCTGTTGAAATAATGAAAGTACTTGCATCTTTGCCGGATAGATCAAATATTTTCAGTGTATCCTGAGGGTTAACAACATTGGTAAGTTCAAGAGTGAATTCACCATAATTAGGATTAGGATAAATTTTCCCAAGGGGATTGAAATTTTTAACCTCTAATAATTCAGGTTTATTTAAAGTTAAAGTATTGCTTGGATTTGAATTACCATAGTTATTATACGCGTAAACCATCACATCAAATGGGAACGATAAATTATTGATTGAAAAAGTGAATGAATTTGAATTACTTTTTATATCTCCAATAATACTAAAACTGTGTATTTGATTCATCTCAATAATATAACCGTCTTCTATCAACGATAAATCATTCCATACTATGGTTACACTATCTTTAGATAATCCAGATGTTGTCAAATTTGAAGGAGGGTTTGGAGTTCGAAATTGGTCATCCAAACATAAGGTCACGTAATCAGAGTAAACCCCAGATTTAAATGATGCAAGTCTGAAGCATTGACTGCTCACTGAAGTGTCGATAGCTGCAACCCATTGTGTAGTTGTAGGTGCAAGAATTGTATCTAGTTTGAAAATTGAATTATTTTTTTTCTCAATAATTAGCCCATCCTGTTGAATAGACTCATTCTTCCAACCAATTTTAAACTCTAATTCATTGATTTTTATTGTTTCCACTTTAGTAGGGGGCATGATATCAACAGTATAAAAAGTAGGAATAGGGCCTTTAGATGAAGTTAATGTGTCCGTCAAGTCAAAATACAAATTAAACGAGGGCATATTTTGATCTATCCAAGATTGTTTCTCATCCTCGTTAACAAACCAAAAAGGATCATAGTGATTTAAGCACCATTCATACAAATCGCTAATTATCTTTTGACCAGTCGATTCAAACTTTCTGTATAAATCATTTGACTCGCTGATGTCCAAACTTAAATCGTACAATTTCCAATCTCTAAATATGTTAAATCTATGTATTTTCCAATTTTTCTTAACCGCGGAAATTTGAAAAGATGAATTATTATGTCTCAAGGAATAGAGGATTCTAGAAGTATCTGTCTCAGTATTTTCAATAATATTCTTCCAAATATTATCACCATCAAGTATTTTCGTATGAGGAATAGTACTGTTAGATAATTGAGCAATTGTGGGGAATAAATCTAAAGATGAAACTGGGAATTCATATGTTCCTGAATTAAGCCTGTTTTTCCAATACCAAAACATTGGTACTCTAATGCCCCCTTCCCATGTTTGACCCTTTTGACCTCTTAAAGGAAAGTTGTTTCCTCCAAGTGCAGGCAGTCCACCGTTATCACTTAAAAACACAATGAGGGTGTTTTCAAGTTGATCTGTATCATTTAATGCATTTATAATGTTGCCAATGCCTCTGTCCATTGCGTGAACCATTGCTGCATAAGTTTTTCGAATTGTGTTTTGTATTGTATCTATCTGAGGGTGATTCAGATCGTCCTCCTTAGCTTCTAAAGGAGAATGAGGTGCATTGTAAGCCAAATAAATAAAAAATGGGTTGGGAGTTTCAGCTGATTTATGAATAGCGCTTATCGTTTCTCTGGTGAAGGCGTCTGTTAGATATTCGTTTTCATCGAAATTTTCATCGTTTCGTTTTATTGGGAGATAATAAGCCCCAATTTCCTCAACACCTCGATCTAACAATTTCTCATATACTTCCTCATATTGATCCGGAAAATAAAAATGTCCACCTCCATAAAAACCAAAGAAGTTATTGAAACCTCTATTATGAGGCCTAAAAGCTGTATTTTTCCCCATATGCCATTTGCCAATGCAGGTCGTTTCATACCCCGATTTCTGGAGTAAGTTGCTCAGGAGGAATTCATTGGTTGGAATGCCCAACTCACTTCCATTACCATAAAAGGGTAAATTCATTTGTCCACCGAAATTAAAAGGATATCTTCCAGAAAGGATTCCCATCCTGCTAGGACCACAATAGGGATGAACTACATAAGCCTGATTAAATATGATACCGTTTTTGGCGATTTCATCAATATTTGGAGTAGGGATATCAATAGCTCCATTAAAACCTACATCATGATAACCTAGATCGTCAGCAACAATTAATATAATATTCGGTACTGTTTCATTCCCAAGTAATGAGAAATTAAAAACCAATTGGGCTAAAAAAGCTATTAATATTTTCCTCATCTATTCCATCAACTTTTGTTATAACTTACTCTTAAGATCAAATTATTAGAGATACTTCAACATATTTCTGAGTTTATTAAGTACTAATATCCGACTAAAAACCGGAATGTTTTATGTGTTCTTGAAAAATTACCAAAGCGAGACTTTGACACCTCTTTAAAATCTCTGATGGTTGAAATCTTCGCACGTTTAATGTCATTACTGAAAACACAAATCTTACCAGTCAAACAGCATTTTCTCAGTTACTTTCTTTTCTTCCCAGCATAAGCGCATATACCTTTTTGTATGAAAAGGAAAGCCATCGCTATTACGAAACAATGGCCATCTAGAAGACATTGATGTTTAGCCTTTACGGATTTGTGACCAAATCTCACCCACTAAATACTTCGTACAAGAATCTGTTAATTCAGGAGGATAAGCTGACCTATCTAGGCTTAGATACACTTCCTACAGTCAGCACTTTGAGTGATGTCGATTAACCGTAGGAGTACTTTTTTTGCTGTCATGTACCATCGACTTAACCATCATTATAAGAAAACCTTCAACCCTGTCTGTTGTAGTTTCCAGAAAGACAAGTTAGATGTAAGCAAAGTTGCTGTGTTTGGTAAGGGCTATGTCCATTGTCAAAAATGGGCTGTTCTTTGTTGCCCGTCTTAATGAAAATGCAGTTTTTGAGGTTTTATGCGAACAGCCTAACCACATCAGTGAGTGGTGTTGATGGAGGGAAGTTATTTTGTTAAATCCTATTGAAAGTGCTACAAAAGCCCGTTTGGTTATCTACAAAAACCCAAGGACTGGTTATGCACTCAAATTTGTATCCAATATGTTTGACTACCAGCCCTCCACCATCAAACAATTTTATAAGCACCGATAGAACATAGAGGTATTGTTCAAGAGACTGAATCGGTTCGTCGAAGCGACAATATTTTGATTTAGAATTTTTTTCTCGGACAGCACTGAGGATGTCAAAACCCTGATTTGGGTTTACTTGATTGCCAACTTGCAATTTTCGGTAATTCACCGCCAATTCAAAGAATCCGAATTATTTACAACCATTATTAAATCTAACTGCAATCAATATGGGTTCATATATTTCGCTTTTCAGATAAGCAATATTTTAGTGACTTAGCCGCGTTGATTAGTGGCTTTGTTGAGTTATCTGCATAAAATTTTTTCGTTATTATTGCCGTTTTCTAGTACTTATGAAAAGAAGCTAACGAAAGAACGTGAACTTACATTTTGGAATAAAACAAACAACTATAAATTCATATTGATCTATGGTTTGAAGGATAACAACAGAGCATATTTAACTCTCGATGAATACAACAATGTGAAATTATCCGACAGTAAATTAGGAGTATGGTTTTTCTTAATTATTTCAGTCTTCATATTCGGCGTAGAAATCTATACGTTGATGGAATGGCAAAAACTAAAAAGAAAAGAGGCTAACATTCTGTAATCAAATCATGACGGTTTAGAGGTGAATGAAGGTTCTCTGCATTCTGAAAGCGACGTTAGTTTTCAGATTAATGCTGTGGAACAAAAAAGGAATAGTGAAAATCAGAGATTTGGCTATTCTGAACCCGAAACATTATCTTCACCAAAACGGACGCTACTTACAGCGGCGTTAGGCAAAATGCAGGGCTTGAATAGTTCGCCCATTTAATCTCAAAGAATGCGTCATAGATATTATAAAATTTCAATTCACTTAGGACCAATCAGATATGTCAACAATTCTAAAGTTTATGACATTGAAGATGGGAAAAGCACGATCCTACCGGGATTGATTTATTCGATCCCAACTCTTTTTCTAGGGTGGTGGGGATTTAGATTTTTTCGTGCAATTAAGGAATCGACTGAAGCCCTTGGTATAAATTTTTCAGGCGGTGAAGACGTAACCAAATCGATTTCCGAAACTGAATATGACGATGACACAAACTACGTCTGGAACAACTTGCTCAGAGTCTCAACTCAAAAGATAAGTAAAGATGATCTTGAAGTAATTCTTAGTCTCCAATTCGAGTTTCTTGAAAAACAAACTGAAGGAGTTTTTGAAGAACCAAACTTTAAGTATTTGCTTTTCGCAACTAACAAACTCAACATGTCAACTGTTGATCGCGAATTAGTCTCTGACATTTTTGAAACGCTTCAGATGTATGAATCCAAAAATTGAAAAGACTTTGCCTAACAAGCACTCAAAGTGCATATGCCAAAGTGCTTCTAGCTTATTTCATTGCAATCCGACCGCCAATCTGCGCCTTTTGATAGTTCAACTCTTTTAGCCACTTTTATGCTTCTGGAGATTCACTTGCTAAATGCAG
Organism: Cyclobacteriaceae bacterium; assembly: GCA_047635055.1. Classification (GTDB taxonomy): domain Bacteria; phylum Bacteroidota; class Bacteroidia; order Cytophagales; family Cyclobacteriaceae; genus JAVJRN01. The sequence goes on from JBLIIJ010000144.1 coordinate 4,737, forward strand.
CTTTCCATAAGAAACAGTTGTGCGAGTGGCGCATCTTTACTAGCTTAGTTTTTTACAGCGGGTCGCGTAGACCAAAGTTCGGAACATACGCACTTTTGGTCGTTAGAACCTATTCCTTCATGAAGAAAATTGCACCACTTATATTGATCATTATGTTTTCCTGCAACAAGCCAACGGAATCAAATTCGGAACAGGCTAAGGAGACATTAAACGAAATTGAGAGTGGAACGAACGATGAGATTGATTTCAACTTTCATCTTCAAGGTATTTGGTACACGGAAGGAAACGAAGGTGTAGTGCCTAACTGGATTGAATTCGATACAGTCCATATGTCATATTCCAACTGGAACAATGACGAATTGAAATCCAACAGTCTTGACGGTGAATTTCTCATTATCAATAATTCAATTTTAGAGGTTCGATTTACTGAATACAATGATATTCAGAGATACTATTTTGATTCACTCACAACATACTTCATGGTATTGTCTCCACTTGGCCCCAATGCCGGAGATCTAACTTTCATAAGAAAGAAATATGAGAATCCTAAAATCCCAACCTATGAAGCACTGGAGCTTTCAATTGAAATTAGTGATACAATTAAACTACAAAGCAACAGCTTGATTTTTCGAGAAACGGATTCAACATCCTTTAAACCTTATTATGATGATCAATCTGTTAGAAGTGAATTAACATCTACTGAAGGTAATTGGCACAAAAGAGCTAAAATCATCGAGGACTATCTTGATTCGACTCATCGATTTGGAGAATTCTTTGACGCGAATGACTCAACTCTAACTCTAAATTTGTTGAAAGACTCTACCCTAACTCTACCCAAATGGAATTATTCGGACGATTATGGTTATAACCTTGAACACTTCTTTAAAGCTAAGCAACTCTATCTTATAAGAATCCAATATTCAGAAGGTAATAGTTGGATGCTGGTTAACAGAAAGAGCGGTCAAATAACATATATCGAAGGATTACCTTATTTCTCTCCATCCAATTCTCATTTCGTAACAATCGGATTGGACATGGAAGCAGGGTATAACATGAACGGAATCCAATATTTTAAATATTCACAAGAATCCATTTCTAAAATTTGGCAACTGAACATCCTTAATTGGGGACCAAGAAATATCAAATGGCAGAATGACTCAACTCTTATTGTTCAACGAACTTATTGGCTACCGAACACTAAAATGGAGTATATAAACGACCATTCAAATTTAACAATAAGGTAAAACAGGCTTTAACAAATGATATGAATGAATGGGGTTTTATCGGTCAGGATATTTTCGTGGGAATTGCAAAGTCCTCCACGTCTGCGCGACCCGAAGTAGTAAATTTAAAACAAGGCCGAGCCGCGTATGCGTGGCTATGAGCGAGAGGAAAGGTTAGTGCTTTCTAATCTCCACTACATCATGAGTTGGACGTTACCACACATACAAAAAAAAGACAGTGCAACCAAACAAGAACATACCATATTATTTAACAGCAGTTGGACTTTTCGTCTTGCTGAAGTTTGGTTTTACCGTGGCTAATAATAATAACTTGACCTTTCTTCTTAAACCAACAGACAAACTCGTTGGACTTTTGACAGGTTCGCATTCCGTTTATTTAGCAGATAACGGATATTTTCACCCCAACTTAAATATTTTTATTGACAAATCTTGTTCAGGATTTAACTTTTGGGTTTTAGGCTTTCTAACATTTACTTATTTGACTGTTAAATATTTTGATAAACATTTTCACAAAATGCTTACTATTCCTTTTGCTTTAATTGGTGCTTATCTACTGACCATATTTGTTAATTCATCACGAATTTTAGCTTCCATAATTGTGCAGACTCAGGTAAAAAATTATTTTGTAAACCAACAACACCTTATACACGAAGCTGTTGGTATAATTACTAATCTAACATTTCTCATTTTGGCTTACATTCTGATTGAAAAATTATTAATTCATAAACGACACAATGCGAAATTTGCTTAACCCGAAATGGCTATTCATCATAAACACACTACCGTTGGTCGTGCTTTTTTTTCTTTTCTTTGGTCAATTCAATATCATTAAAACCTTATTGGAAGAGAACAATATCCAGCTTTGGAAATCTTTTGGTCTATTGTTAGGAATTCTTGGCATACTGAATTTTGCATATGCGGTTTATTTAACTTTAAAAAAGAAAAAAGTTTCTGTTTGGTATGGTTTACTTGCCCTGCTTTGTTACCTACCCTTTATTTACCTATACGGCTATCACTTAGATAAAATCATTCCTTTCTCAATCCCTCAATGGATGGTTTCGGGCAACATATTCTTATATGTTGGGACATTTTTAATGCCAACTCTTGCTTATTCATTATTTATTTTGGTCTCCCATTTTACGCCAGAAAAAAAAGAACACAAAGCTTGGGTAAACTTTCTAATTGCAATTGGAATTCCGATTGCAGGTTACTTGTTTTCACAAATCATTCTTCCGTTATGGCAACATGTTGAAGGCGAATTTTATACTCATACGTTGGTGGTACTTGTTATTACTGCCACATTAGTTTTCCTATTTTTCTTAATTAGAGGTGTTTTTGTTCTTGCAACCAAAAAAGCTGATGCTTGGCAGAAATATCAATTAGTATGGAAAATTCCAATTGCAATTGTACTTCCCTTGATTGGACTGTTAGTAAATAATGGGCAACTGTTCAATAATTTTGGACCGAATGAATCAGGGATTTTTGGAGATTTTAACAATGCTTGGTTTTATATTCTTGCTGTTCTTAACGGTATTTTGATATGCTTTCCCAACCGTGAAAACAAAATATACCGACTACTCTTATTTATCGGACGAAGTGTGACTTTTGCTTATACATTCTATTTCTTTTTAGTTTTTTTGCCTTTTTTGCCTTTGTCTGTAATTGCCATTATTGCAATTGGCACAGGATTTTTAATGCTAACGCCTTTACTTCTTTTCGTTATTCATATTAACGAACTATCAAAAGATTTCACATACCTGAAAACACGA
>JBLIIJ010000145.1:0-7662 GCA_047635055.1 Cyclobacteriaceae bacterium
TAACAGTACCCAATGATGAGTGGTTGACATCTCAAGGTAGTAACAATGAATACGCTAGTAAAAGTAAACTTGTCAACGATCTTATTAGACAGGCACGAAATCAACAACAGCATATTGGTTTAAGTAGCGCTTGTCCATAAAGTCAGCGCCTGATTTAGAATTTTCACAAAGGCATGGTAGAGATAGAAAAGCGGAGTTGCCTTGTGTCAATCGGTCTGCCGTAGCAGCGCATTTTTTTGATGAACATAACGCAGCGTGTGGACATTATAGGCAGACGCTAAGTAGTGCTAGTCAAAACTTCCCTGTATGCTGAAAGTCCCGTCTGCGAGAATCAGCGATAATTGTATTTTAGCTATGCGGCAGAAGACTTTTTGTGAATTAGGAAAAACGATAAACTTTGTGTTCCTGATCTAAGATGAGTTTGGACGATTTAGAATTTGAAACATTATAGTCACCAAAAAGGATACTACCTATAGGGATGATTGTCAAGGCTAAACAAAACGTTTTGTAATACTTTTAAAATCAGGCTAATTAGTGCAACTAACCAGACGATCTAAAGTTGAAAATGATGAGAGACAATAAAATGCTCAATTATATTAAAGATGTCTTAGCGAATATGCCAACTGGCTGGTTGAGTCTAACGACCCATCGACTAGATGTTTATGAGGAGAAATTGGCCAAAACGCAATTTTTGGACCATTTTGAACGCTTATTTAAAGATAATATTTCGGAATTATCGGCACTCAGCGAATTACCCACGGCCTACGATTATATTCGATTAGGGCATCCATTATCTTGTATACTCGAGTGGGTAATTGCGCGTATCAATAACACAAAACCAGAAAATGTAATAAGTTTTTCCTCAAAGACGGTTCCCATTTTGGCCATCCTAAGAAAAAACTTGTTAGACAATAAAAATACCCAAATCGTCTATACCGGCGAATTCCCGCATTTCCTTAATGTTGAAATACTAAGGAATATATATGGGTACAAGTTTGATTTATCGAAAGGAGAGAAAGTAGAAGAAATTTCTACATTTAATGGCAGTACGATTTTCCTTTCAACACAAGCGGAAATGAGTGATTTGAACCTGCCTACGCTTGTTCCAATGGCTATCGGGACGGAGATTGACTTTTTCATCAATGTTCACGCGCATTTGGGAAGCACTTTGGTCGTAAATGGGGTTCAAAACGAACCTTATATTTCAGAAATTCAGCATGTCCGAAGGCGAGAGACGATAGCCATGACGCCAGCCAATTGCCTTGCTGCCTTAAGGTTTCTTGTCACGCAATCTTCATTTGAAGGGGAGAAGAATCATGTCGAAACCAACAAAGCACTTGTCTTAGATTCAATTGCCAACATTACCGGTACCGATACAAAGGCACTTGTCGCTTCGAGTGGACTATCAATGCAATATGCGATTATGATGGGACTCATTCACCATGCACTAGAGGAGCATAAAGGAAAGGCGATCAAGTTCATCGTTCCTCCCAATTGTTACGGAGGTACAAACGACCAGGCAAGGCGAGTGGCTGCTTGCATCGATAATGTTGAAGTGGTGGATTTACCCGTGGATGGTGATCACGATATGGTTCAAAGCATTGATACCATTTTAGCTAAAATCGCTAAAGAAGATGCTGTCCCTTACATTATTGCTGAAATTCCCACAAACCCTCGGGTGGAAGTTCCAGACCTCATAAAATTAAAAGAAACTTTAAGTGCGGTTCGGAAAACGGCCACTGGCGAAGTGGCGATCGACCCAGTGTTCATTTTAGATCAAACGTTTTGTCCAAATGTTCACTTCTTAGGGGAAGGGGAAATACTTTCTACGGTGAGGACAATTTCTTATGTGAGCGGATCCAAATTTCCAAGTGGCGGGCAATGCACTGCTGGCTACTGCGTAGGAAACACAAAAACGGAGGATTCGATGGAAAAGATAGACGTGCATCTAAGACTTTGCGATAACGAAGCGACAGATCTTCAAATGGAAATATTGGCAAAGCAATTACCCTCAATGAATCAAAGAATTATTGATGCCTATAACAATACACGTGAATTTGTAAACTTCATCAAGGATGCTTTACCAGCCGCAAAAATCAATTTCGTTTCAGAAGAATTGGCAAAACAAGGATTTACGCCATCCGTTTTTTCCTTAGACCTTCCGACCAAAGGGAATACGGATGAAGAAAAAGAAGCTTATAAAAGAGCCCTAAATCATCAACTCATCAATTTAATGATTGAAGAAATTCCTGGGGAGAGTAAGTATTGTGTGAGCTATGGCCAGTTAAATGGGTGTTACTGGACGATACCCGCGACATCTACGCAAGGCACCACCAAAGAAGGAGACAAGGATTATATTGCGCGTGTGGCACTTTCTCCAAACATGGATGTAGCACTCCATAAAAAAGTCTTTTTAGATTTTGTTGGCAAACTATGATGATGGGAGGAGGTCAATTCCTCCCAACTTATTGCTTTCATGGTCTATCATGCAACTTTTAAAAAGAAGCCAAAAGAGGAGCTAGTAAAGAATGGAGTATAAGGACTGCTGAAATAATCAAAGACTTAAATCCCAGAGGGAGGGACTATTCCCAGAGGCTTGCATCGAATAAAAAGAAATGATCCAACGCTATACTCCGCGAGCTTGCTCCGAGGTTCTTGATTTTAAGCTAAATCAATCAAAAAGACATTTAATAAATAGCCTAACAAGAGGTAAAAGAAGTTAAGATATTCTTTTGATTATAATTGAGCGCCAATACCCTCCAAAATGAGTAACAAAGTGGAACATTTGAAATCGCAATTATTTTCCAGAGATACGGAGCTAATCAAATCTGCGACAAGTCAACTTTTTGGTGAAGGAGAAGCTGATTTGCTAGTTGGACTTCTGGAGCACGAAGACAGTTCAATTAGAAACGCTATCGCCTTAACATTTATGGAGAATGAATTTCAAGAGGCGATTGAAGCAATATTTGCGGTAATAAAACAAGCACAAAATCGCAACGCTCGCGGAACGCTCGTGTATGCTCTTCGCTCATTGGACTGTAGCAAAAAGTTGGTGGAATTATTCGAAATACTCTTTTCCTCCAGTCCAAATTGGGAAGTTCAAAACAGGATATTGACAATATTGGAGGAACAGGAATTTGATTTTACCAAAGACGAATTGCGTCAAATTCAAAGTATGTGGGAGGAGCTAAAGGACCATTGGAACGCCCTGAATGGCATAGAGGAAAGTAATCCCTCCAAGTTTCAAATAAGCGAGGATATTGTGAATGACACAGTGAAAGGATTCACAACTTATCTCAAAAGCTAGCATAAGAGGGCTCATAACAGCCATTGATTTCATGCCACGCTTATACAGGGCAATCCATTGATATTAGCGTTCATAATAAGCCTTTTCACGAAGGGGAAGTACCGGGAACTGAATGGTCTATGTTGGAAGTGGGCTTGTGTGACAGGCACTAGTAAGGTGACATAATAAGCGAGCTGTGGCGCATAGTAAAGATGAAGCGATCAGCCTTGTGCGGCCAGTCAATAGGTTTTTAGGGTAAAACCAAAAGTCATCATACCATCTTCTTGTTTTTGGTTTTCTATCACGACGCTTTCGAAGGTATGGAGGTAGTTTATTTTAAAGTTTAAAAACTTCCAAATAGGCAGCTCTAAACCAAGATTGGCTTGCCAACGAAAATTATTCCTTTGCTCAAGAGAAGGCTGATAATAAATTTCATGATTTAGGATGAGTTTTTTTCCAAACAATTCATATCTACCATTGGTCCAAATGGTGCCACGAAAGGTATTGATTGATCTGGTTCCATTATACTCCACACGGTTAAAGCTTGCTTTGGTAAAATCCGTCTGTTCATATTCACTGGAAACCGATATTTTGAGCCAATGCTTTTTATTGTTCATGATTTGATACGTGACGCCTGCGCCAAACAGATACCGGGCATCAATTTCTCTCCTAAAATTCGTGCTCACAAAAGCCAAGACCAATGGATATACTTTTCGCTTAGGATTAAAATATAAAAAGTTGAGACTTAAAATATCCTCATCTGCTTTGTCTTTCCCAAACTCTTGATAGACGTAGGAATTTTTGGTTTTGAAAACCCATTTCTTGCCAAACTTAAAACTCAAGCCTGAGTTAGCTCTAAAAATCAAGGTTTGCACATTGCCGCCTTGCCAAAACCCAGTCAAAGCAAGGTCTGCTTTGAAGTCAAGCGTATCACTTTCGTTGATTTGAGCGGAAAGAAAAAGGGGGAAAAATAGGAAATAGTATAGAATATTTTTCATGCTATTTTGCTGTAGATGACGCTGTTGTGAGATACCTGAAATATACTTATTGATGAAAGACGAGCGACAAGTTGAGGAAAGACTTTCTGCTGTAGTGATTCAAGAGACAAGTATATCACCAGGGTTTTTTGTGCAAAAATGTTTAAAATTTCGCTTTTTATTGGCTTTATCGGGCTTTGTATTTTGATTTATTGATAATTCTTCAAGGGACTTCTTTCAGGTTCCAATAATCAAAGGTTCTCGAATACACATGAATAAGTATCTAGGAGATGTAACAATGGAAAGGGCGGACAAATAACACGTGGCAAACCTCACTGTATGGAATTTAATTCTCGGTGCTTTCATCAAATAAAAAGTAATCAGCGAGCTTTCTAGTCGGTGAGCTTTCTGCGAGGTTCTTGATTAGTAAACCGATCGTATCTATTGTATTTTCAATAGGTGCTGCCAGTCAACTTTTCGTAGACTAAGAATGGGTACTTCATGATCATGCAGAATATTTTTCAGATCCTCAATTACCTTTTTTGGCCAACATTATGATTAGTAATTTTTGGACTAAAAAACAATGAGCCAGATAGAGCAAGACTTTTTGAGGATTCCGGAAATATGTAATGCGCGCGCTCCTATATCCTATCCCTTAAATTAAATGGTGCGATACCCTGAATGCCCGCTTAAAATTGTACCTTGAAACAGCTAGTGTTTTTAAAAGTATAATTAAATATGAAAAAATACACAGACTTAAAAGAACTGCAATTGATCAGTGAGACCGCCTTGGAAAGTTCATTGGCTGGCTTTTGGGATTGGGATATTTTGAATAACAAAGAGTATTTAAGTCCAAGATTTAAAGAGATGTTTGGTTATGCTGATCATGAAATGGAAAATAGCCCAGATGCTTGGCAGAAAATTGCATTTTCGGAAGATTTGAAGGAAATGTTTGTAGCATTTAATAAGCATGTCGAAACAAAGGAAAATGTTCCTTTCGAGTCAATTGTGCGCTTTCATCACAAGGATGGGACGACTATATGGGTAAGATGCAATGGCAAAGTAGTAGAATGGTCAGAAGAGGGAGCACCATTAAGAGCCATCGGTTGTCATGTTGATATAACCAGGGAAAAACAACTAGAGATAAGCCAAAAGAGCGCCATTAAAGAAAAGGAAAACTTATTAGCTAAATTGCAGCATAGATTCAAAAACAATCTCCAACTAATTCTGAGCTTTGCACAACTTAAAAATAAGGATAAAAAATTAGCGCTAAGTGAAATCAATGATATTATTCGAACGATCGCCGCTGCTCATGTGCGTATTTATACTTCTGATAGGTTTGATAAACTAGATTTTAAAAACTACATCCAAGGCGTTATTAGCCCCACACTTGAAAGCCAAAACATAGAATATGAAATAATGTCAGAGGAAATAAGCGGAGAGATAAGTATGCTTATTCCAATCGGATTGATTTTTATTGAATGTGTGAATAATAGTGTAAAACATGGGTTTATTAATGATCCAGCACAAAAGAAAATCAATATCGCGATTTCAAAAGAGGGAGAAAAAATTCAATTCGTCTATAATGACAATGGGGTTGGTTATGAAACGTCAACGCTCAAACAAGAGAGGAAAGTTGACTCGTCCGGAATAAATATCATGAAGGTTTTAGCAGGATCAATAAGCGGAGAATTGACACTTTCAAATAAGGAGGGCGCCAAAATGACTTTGACCATAGATACGGGATTGTAATACCAGAGCGGTTTTGATAAAATAGAAGCTGATTGCATCAGCTTCCAATCAACTTGATTATGCCACTTTTATAATTTTGCTCAATGGGGATTTCGTGATCATCAATGAAAATACTGCTGCCTGCGATTGACTTTATTTTTGTAGCGCAACGACAAACGATTTGTGCACGTATAGAAATTTGATGGAGGGAGCGTCGATTTGTTAAATGATATTTTCTCGTGGCTTATCAGCATGTTATTGGAGAGATACAGCTTGATAGTTGCCATATGCCTCCACAAATAGTATATCATTTGTTTTTACTTGAGGGTACTTTTTATCGCCTTTGACAAAAAACACAGGCTCTGGTTATCCGTTTCAGCTACACGAAGCAGTTGGCCAAAAAGGGGAGTCAGATAACGCTTTATACGAACAGGTTATCTCAGAAGTGGGAGGAGGCACTTCCGAAGCAAGGTAGAGTTGTTTAAAGGCAGTTTTTATGTTTTGAGTAAAACACGCGGCTGATGTTAAAAGGGTACTTCGCAAGAAGGAGAAGAAGAGAAACATTATAGAATAACCAGGTTAACGAAAATATGATTGGCCATGGAAACGTCATTTCGAACCAAGGGATAAATCTCCTCTCGCCATTGTTGGTGTTATCACCGACAATCTTGAGCTGGAGCGGGGGGTTCTTGTCGTCTAGCCATTCTGAGCCACTAAATTTTCAAATAAGACCAAATGATCAGCATACTTACCCAGCTGCTGTCAAAACTTATTTTCTTATTTGATACTCCATCAAGTGGAGCATGAGGCCTTACCAAAAAGATCAATTTTAGTTATGTGGTTTTTTGGTGAAATGATCTCTTGCCGTGATTTGCGACCAAAAAATGTTGGATAAAGCCATTTTTGGTTTCACGTTTAGCTTTTGGTTGAACTCCTTGGTGAGCTAATCAGATTTCATTATATTAGGTAGTTTATGGGGATTTAATCCATAAAAAAATTTTAAACCCCTCTGGTTAAGTCATAAAAAGATAATAGAAAACTTCAGTTATGGTATATTCTCTTTTTTATCTCAGCAGTTCCAAGTTTAGTTTAACCGATCAGGATTTAGAAGAAATGTCACATCAGTTTCGAATAGCTAACAAAGCGAATGCGATCAGTGGTATTTTGATTTATGATCAAAAAAAGTTCTTTCAATATATTGAAGGACCTGAGAAGAATATAAGAAGGCTGATGCAAAACATCGTTAAGGATTCAAAACATGAGATACTAGTAAATGTCGATAGCGTAATAGGGGAAAGACGATTTGATGGTTGGGGAATGAGAATTCTTGATTTATCTAATTTAAATAGAATCCTTCCAGAGAATGAACTTATCGATTTGATTATGTTTAGTGCAGGTAATCCAAGACTAATCGCTGAGTGGGAATCAAAGGCATGGGTGATTATTGATAAGATTGCCGAGCAACAGAATATTTTAGATTAATGTTATTTTAATGTCAAAAACAAAACAAGTCTATACAATCACGTAAATGCCTGTGTATTTCTGTCAGCTATTGTTGGTGTGATCACCGACATTGCTTTAGATACGCCGGTCTCCGCGACCCGGTCTCCGCGACCCGGTCTCCGCGACCCGGTCTCCGCGACCCGGTCTCCGCGACCCGGTCTCCGC
>JBLIIJ010000146.1:0-7392 GCA_047635055.1 Cyclobacteriaceae bacterium
GACCGGGTCGCGAAGACCGGGTCGCGAAGACATGCAAGCTATAAGATCGCCTTATACACAATAAGCAAAATAGATATGAAAATATTTGCCCCAATTCTCTTTTTTTTAGTACTAATTGGTTGTTCACCAAAGTCCGAAAAAGAAAATAACCTTCTAGCTGAAAGAATATATAGAATAGAAAACGGCCTCAATTCTAATCTCCAAATACAAGGGAATAGCATACCAAACTACCATATTGAAGATAGATTGAAAGAACTAGGTATTCCTGGAGTAAGCATTGCAGTCATTAAAGATGGGCAAATCGAATGGGCTAAAGGTTATGGTATTGCTGATAGCTCAGAAAATCGTCCCATAACAAGTAAGACAATGTTCCTAGCCGGATCAATTAGCAAACCAGTTGCTGCAATTAGGGCTCATCAACTTGCAGAGGAGGGTGCAATAAATTTAGATTCAAATGTTAACATTTATCTATCAAGCTGGAAGCTCCCTGATAATGAATTTACAGAAAGAGAAAAGGTAACCACCCGAAGAATACTGAATCATACCGCTGGATTAACAGTCTGGGGGTTTCCGGGATATGATAAGGGTGATACCATACCTAGTGTATCTGAAGTCTTGGATGGGGAAGGAAATACAGATTCAGTTCGTGTCTATAAGGAACCTGGAGAAAGTTGGAGGTACTCTGGTGGAGGTTATACAATTATGCAGCTAATGATTACAGACCTTGAAAGACAATCATTCCCTGAAATAATGCAATCGCAAGTATTAGACAATTTAGGAATGACCAACAGTACTTTTGAAAATCCACTTCCTCTGCAGTATCATTCTATAGCTGCAACTGGCTATCGAGCTAACGGAGATGAGGTGGAAGGAAAGTGGCCAATTTACCCTGAAATGGCTGCTGCTGGTCTTTGGACAACTCCATCACAACTGATACTTTGGGCTAAAGAAATTCAACAAATCCAGCAAACACAGAAAGATGGGTTATTAAAAGTAGAAACAGTAAACGAAATGCTAACTCCAGGCATGAATGATCATGGGCTGGGTCCAGGAGTAAGTGAGCACACTTATGGTCATGGAGGTGCTGATGAAGGATTCAGAGCACGTCTGACAGCTTGGAAGGACTCCCCTGTGGCTGTTGTAATAATGGTTAACTCGGACAATGGAAGCATTATCCAGGAAATAATGTTGAGCATAGCTAAGGAGTATAGTCTTCCTGGCATAGATCCAAAAACCAGAGTCATTCGTAGACAATCAGATGAAGATCTCCAAAGATTCGTTGGAAAATATAATTTTCCTGAATTAGGTGATTCAGAGATCATTTTAAAGGACAATGGGCTTCAATTATCCGCTGATTTTCTAGATGCACCTGTCTTTATTCTTCCTGAATCAGACAGCACATTTTTTGATGAAATCGATGGTGAATACTTCCACTTTACAATTAAGGGAGCAAAGGCTGAACGACTTAGATTTCAGCGATTTGAGGGTACTAGGATTGAATGACAAAAGTGGATAACAAAGCTAAATTGAATAGCAAGGCGCTCCCATGCGAAAGGAGCACTTTGGACGGTAAGGCATTTCGCTCCAATACCGGATTGATAAAACGGCTTTACCATCGTTAATCTCTTTTGCTCGACTATGCCCCAAATTATAATTGGATCGACTGATGTAACTTTTTTTGCATTCAGGGCAAAATAGCCTTGTGATAGTCTCCACAAAGCCAGTTGATTTCCCTGCTTTTTTGTGTGTTTCAGGAAGCTGCTTTGAAACAGTCAAGATAAAAGTTTTCATTTTCAAAAAAGTTTTTCGTTATCAAATCAGTACAGGTGGGTAACAGGTAACACCACCTATACACCATACGCTGCGCTTTACGGTGCGTATGTTAGCCGTTATGAAGATTGCGCGACAAAGAACAGATTTATTCTATCAATCGCTTCCAAAAATATTGGCACTTGAAAGTAAATAGGTAGTATACCCTGATCACATTAGTAACCCTATCTCTTTTGATGAGAAATTAATATGCAATACTCTTGGTGACGTTAAAAACAATGTCGAAATATTGCAACATAATGAAGAAGATTTCATTAATAATTTATTGTAAAAATTCCTGAAACGCCATCAAATTACAACACTACGGTAAAACTAAATTTGAAAGGCAATGCAAAAGGAGAAGATTTAATTGAAGTGGAAGCAGGGGCTAATCGTTGTGCCATTTCTTAAAATTTGAAAAAATGGAAGAGAAAAACATACAATTAGGCTTAAAGGAAAATTGGAAACAATTTACGTTGCTGTTAATAGTAAATGCCTTTGTTGGTGGCATGGTAGGATTAGAACGAACCATACTTCCAAAATTAGCAGAAGAAGAGTTTTTAATAGTTGCTACTTCTGTAGTGTTATCATTTATAATAGTCTTTGGATTTGTAAAAGCCATTACCAATTATTTTACGGGTGTATTGGCAAATAGCATAGGACGTAAAAATCTATTAATCATTGGATGGATTATTGCTATTCCCATTCCATTTATTTTAATGTATGCCCAGCATTGGAACTGGATTATATTCGCCAATGTATTGCTAGGGATAAACCAAGGATTAACCTGGTCTAGTACGGTAGTAATGAAAATTGACTTGGTCGGAGAAAAACATCGAGGTTTAGCGATGGGACTGAACGAGTCATTTGGGTATTTTTCTATTGCATTAGTAGCATTTACAACAGGATGGATCGCCTCTGAATATGGTCTACGTCCGTACCCCTTTTATCAAGGTATTGGCTTTGTAATATTGGGATTGTTAATTAGCATATTTTTTATACATGACACCGCAAAACATGTTTCTGCTGAAACAAAAATCAATGACATAAAGCCTCTCAAAAATGTCTTTTGGGATACTACATGGCGAGACAACAACTTAGGATCTATTTCTCAAGCAGGTTTTATTAATAACCTTAACGATGGTATGATTTGGGGTGTTCTACCCATTATTTTAGCCAGTAGAGGTTTTAATTTAAAAAGTACAGCAATCATCGTAGCAACATACCCCGCGGTTTGGGGCATTGGACAATTAATAACCGGAAAAATATCCGATCACTATAATAAAAAAATGATGTTATTTCTAGGGATGGCATTACAAGGGGTATCTCTAATTTTCATGTTTTGGGCAACTACCTATTTTCAATTTATCCTTCTCTCGTTATTTTTGGGAGCAGGTACTGCAATTGTATATCCTACTTTTTTATCAGCAATAGCTAGTTTTACAAACCCTAATCAAAGAGCGAAAAGTATTGGCACTTTTAGACTCTGGAGAGATCTAGGTTACGCTTTTGGCGCATTATCAACCATTGTTATAGCGCAATTTTTTGAAATAGATATTACAATTATTGCTACAGGCATATTGACCCTAGTATCATCAATCATTATAAAACTAAGAATGACCTAATATGAACACACCATTTATTTACCTCGACTATAATGCGTCTACACCAAATGATCCTAGGGTAGTAGATGCGATGTTCCCTTTTCTAACGAATCATTATGGCAATCCTTCTAGTATTCACGCTCAGGGAATAAAGGCTAAAGAATCTATTGAAAAAGCTCGTAAACAAGTAGCTACCTTGTTAAATGCATCTCCTAATGAAATTGTATTCACTAGTGGAGGAACAGAATCTAACAATTCCGCCATTATTGGTACCGCTATAGCCCATAAAGAAAAAGGGAATCATATTATTACCTCTTCAGTAGAACACCCTGCTGTTGTGGAGGTTTGTAAATACCTTGAAACACAGGGGTTTAAAATCACTTATGTTGACGTGAATAAAAATGGTATTGTAGATGTAAAAGAGCTTGAAAAGGCCATATTGCCAGAAACTATTTTAATTACCATTATGCATGCTAATAATGAAGTTGGCAGCATTCAACCAATAAAAGAGATTGGAGAAATTGCAATACAGCATGGTATTATTTTTCACACAGATGCCTCTCAATCGATTGGTAAAATTGCAACGAATGTAAAAGAATTAAAGGTAGATTTATTGACCATCGCTGGGCACAAAGTTTATGCTCCAAAAGGCATTGGTGCTTTGTACATAAAGGAAGGGATTACTTTAAGCAAATTAATGCACGGTGCAGGTCACGAATTTAATAAACGGCCTGGGACTGAAAATGTAATGCAAATAGTTGGTTTAGGGAAAGCTTGTGAAATAACATATCAAGAGTTTGATAAAAACACCTCACATACGAGGGAGATAAGGGATTATTTGTTAGTCCAATTAAATAGTTTAAATCTTGATTCAGTTGTTAATGGAGATGTGTCAAGGTCGCTTCCAAATACTTTGAACATGAGTTTCAAAAATATTGATGCTAATGAGGTAATTTATGAACTTCGAAACAAGGTAGCCTTATCTGCAGGTTCTGCCTGTCATTCAGGAACAGCAAATTTATCTAATGTATTAAAAGCGACACTATCCGATTATAATTATGCCAATGGAACATTTAGATTTTCAGTAGGAAAAAATACTACTAAACAAGAAATTGATGACGCAATTATTCACTTTAAGATAGCATTTGAGAAATTGAAACTTACGAAGTGAAATCATTGTTGAAATATAAAGCCCAGTTGCTAACAATGCATAAAAATAATAGCGCTTTTAGTAAAATATTCAAAGATAATATCATGGTGCCAAAAATAAGTAGTAAACTGAAAAGGTCTATACCTTGAAATTCGACACTATTGTTATACAAATAGTTACATGTGATTTGAATTGAACTAATTATTAATAATTAAAAACTAAAAAAAATGAGTACAATTAGATTAGGAGACGAAGCACCAAACTTTACGGCACAATCATCAGAAGGTGAAATCAATTTTCATAATTGGCTTGGGGACAGTTGGGGTATTTTATTTTCTCACCCAGCAGATTATACTCCTGTGTGTACAACCGAATTAGGAACGGTAGCAAAATACAAAACCGAGTTTGACAAAAGAAATGTTAAAGTAGTAGCTTTAAGTGTTGATGGAGTTGATTCACATAATGGCTGGATAAAGGATATCAACGAAACACAAAACACAACAATTAATTTTCCGATAATTGCTGATGAAGACAGAAAAGTAGCGATGCTTTATGACATGATTCATCCAAATGCAGATAGCCAACTTACTGTTAGGTCTGTCTTCGTGATTGGATCAGACAAAAAAGTAAAATTAACAATTACTTACCCAGCATCTACAGGTAGGAATTTTGATGAATTACTCAGAGTAATTGATTCCTTGCAATTAACGGCATATCATAAAGTGGCTACACCAGCTAACTGGAATAATGGAGATGATTGTGTAATTGTACCATCCGTAGCAAACGAAGATATTCCTGCCCTATTTCCTAAAGGCCATACAGAAGTAAAGCCTTATTTAAGGTTGACACCTCAACCCAATCTGAATTAATCACTATATATAACACGGCATAAAGGGAATTAAAACGCTCTTTATGCTCACTGTTACACACCATAACTCCCAGGAGAAAAATTGTCGTTTTTCCTCTGTCTGTATTCTCACTCAACTTTTTTTTGGACAATGTCCAGACTTTGAGTCAATGCAAGAACTAGCTAGCTACTTAGCAGAACGTCAAACCCAACACAAAACAGCGAATGAACAACAAAAAGTAGATATTGAACAGACGTTTTTCTGTGCATTTCCTAACTCCTTCTCCGAGATGAAAACTGGTGACGCTGCACCTCTCTATGATTATCCTGAGGGGATGAACACTATCGTATTATTTGCAGAACTGAAAAAAATTGAACCGTCTAAATTCTACGAGAAGAATGTTAGCATTAATGTCAATCATGACTGGCAAGCAGATAACATTGGAGATGCTTTCGTGCTTGCATGAAAGTTTAATGAATAGCCTGATAATACAAAGAAAAAGTTATCAGAAATTAAAATATCCCTCGCCTATAAGTTGATGGAATTTGATGAAAATGGTCAAACTCACCGGAACAGCTTGCAACATAAGCGATAACCCAGATGGCAAAGGCAGTAGCGGATATTTTAAAACACCCAAATTCAAACCAGAAGTGGTAAGCGAATTTTATTATGATAATTCCAAAAATGCAAAAGTAGGATTTTGTATTGATTCTTGCTGGCAAGATAAAAACTACCGCCAACATTATGTATAAGGCATATGCTTAAGTGCTTACTACAATCCGCACTGAGACAAGACCGTTTCGTCCGCTGCCGGAAGATTCTCGAGCTGTTTGGAAGCTTCAGATTGCGGGATATTTTTACTTCAGAACGCGGTGCTTTCTGCAAACTTTGGAAGCACACACTTGCCGGGCGCGACACACTTCACTATTTTAGTGCTATCCACTAAGTGAGAGCCGGACCGCATAAGCACACAGCCTGATGCTCGGGCATTATGCGTCATGGCTTGGATACTTTACGAATCTGAAGTTGATGTACAATTTCATAAATATAAAAGGAACTGATTCAATCATATTATGAGCAACTTAGACAGTATCCTCAAAAATAAGTATGGATTTGAAGATCCTTTTAAACCTGACCCCCTGTTAGAAAAAGCATTGCCCTATTTGAATAACACGAAGTACTTACTTGATGTTGGTTGTGGGGAGGGAGCAGATACTGTGTTCTTTGCAAAGAAAGGCCTCCAAGTTACAGCCTTGGATAATAACGAAACACATTTAGACCGTTTGCGAGCATTTATAGATGATAACTCACTTACAAATGTTTCAATTTTGAATACTAATGCATTAGATTTTCAATATCCTCAAAATTATTATGATGTGATTAACTGCCTACTTGTTGGTTGTTGCATGAGTCGGAATGATTTTGATAAGTTGCTTGTAACACTTAAAATGACAGTCAAAAAAGGAGGCATTATCATTATGTCATTACGAAATTATCTAGATCCGGAGTTTAAAGATTATGTTTCCACAGAAAGAATGATTGAACCTAATACTTTTTTAAAAAGGGAAGATTGTTGTACAATAAGATACTACATCGAGAAAAACAGACTTCGTGAATGTTTTCTTGATTTTGAAATTCTTTATTATTATGAAGGTCTTGCGAAGGATAAGTACGAAAAAATTAAAAAGCACGGAGATTCATATATTATTTGTAGGAAAAAGGATTAGGGCCAATTGAGTACAAAAAAACAGCAACGCACAACAATGTATATAAGCCATTAAAACGGCTTATATACTAAACGTTAGCGATTATATCTATACAGACGTAGTGCTTAAGTTTTCTTATTAGTCGTTGCACACCAGCATATCTACTGTCCACCCAACTTGACTAATGCAGAAGTTTAGTACTCCTGTTAACCCTAAGCATACCACCTGGAAGCGCAATGTGTAATTCACTTAGTCAACTGAGCGTATCACTAAAA
>JBLIIJ010000147.1:0-7277 GCA_047635055.1 Cyclobacteriaceae bacterium
AAGTATAGGCACTAATAAAAAAGACCGACCGATGGTCGAACATCCTTAATGACAAGTTGGAAGAGCAATTTGAACCGCAGCGGTGCACATCTCCGGTAGTCCGCCTTATAGCAGTTTAGATTAGGCTAATCCCCTGCATTCAATATGGTACACTTCTATTTCTGACGTGTTTTTAATGGAAACCCTAGAAATTTTGAGCATAAAAAAAGCTCGACAATTAGTCGGGCTTCTTAAAGCAGAGGAGGAGGGATTCGAACCCCCGGTACCTCACGGTACAACGGTTTTCAAGACCGCCGCATTCGACCACTCTGCCACTCCTCTGTGTATTTTGTGATCTTACTTGCGTAATAAGAACGCAAAATTAGCAGTTTTAATCAATTTGCCAAATGTATTATGATAAATTCGAAATTGAAATTCGAAATTTTATTTTTGTCTAAATGAAATGACCATTATGAGCCTTCAATCAACCTTTACTTCTTTATTTATTTTGTAATTTCAACAAACAAGGACAGCAAAGGAAAATTGACAGCCTTAATGTTTTGTTGGGTTCCAAAGTAGCAGATACAACGAAGGTTAATTGGCTTCTTCCACAAGTGGAATTGGCGTTAGAAATAGAATATTTTTCATTGGGAAAAGAAAATCCTTTGCCGAATATGTAGCCGCATAGCATTTATACTTTCATAGAGCCATGGCTCAGTCAAAATAGATTCTCGGTCATATTGAGTATCACCGGAATAATGCTCTCAAGTATTAAATACTTTGTACGTGCCATTAAGTTTTATATGTCGAAATGTTCAAGATGTGTTGCAAAGGTGCAGAATGATCTAGATGTGATTCAATTAGAAGTGAGGGTGCACACAGAATCAATTTAGAATCTTTCTCAATCATCTACGTTTTAAATAACCCTACAGGATACTTTAGCAGCAATTGTTACAATGGGTCGAATGGCCAGCGCATACGTTCGTAATAGGGAATATTAAATGTCAATCGAGATTTCTGAAAAGGGGTTGAGTTTTGCGCGCTCGATTAATGAACCCTTGAGAACTGCCCTATCATTAAATAACCTAGGAGTCTGTTGGACTTTCAATACTCAGGAGATTAAAGGGCCAAATTTCCAGAATTGATAATTAGTTTTAACCCGTCCATTATGTTAAAAATGTTTTAGAATCGCCCGCTTAGCAATTACCAATATAATTAGCCACTCAATTGAAACACTAATTATATTAGTCTTATGATTTGAGAGTTCGAAGGTACGAGCTTAATCAATTTCATCGAAAGGTTCTCTGACTCGGAAAAGTGCAAAAATTATCTGGCCGATATCAAGTGGTGAGACGGGTTCGTGTGTAGTCATAACGCTTACTGGAAGAAAAAGGATGATCCATTCCATCGGGTATGTAAAAGTTGTCGGCTTTGCGAATCAGTCACTTCAAATACGCTCTTCCATAAATTGAAATTTGATTTGAGGAAAGCTTTCTTGATCCTTTTAGAGACGTACACAACGACAAAGAGCTGCGCTGGAGAGGCGATGGCAAGAAAATGTAGTGTAAATAGAAAGACCGCTTGGCTTTTTATGCACAAAGTAAGAAAGGCAATGGCTAGTTCTGGTCAACATCCTATGACTGGGGATTGTGAAGTTGATGAGGCCTTTGTTGGAGAGAAAGTATCTGGTAAAAGAGGTCTAGGAACGGAAAAAAAGAAGAAAGTAAGTGTTGTGATTGAAAAAGGTGAGAGTAGGGGAATTAGTAGAGCTTACGCCAGAAGTATCTCTAGTTTCTTCGCCGTGGAATTAGGTAAAATATTTAATCTTCCTATAGATAAAAGTGTGAAGCAGATTGACGCAAATCAATGGGAAGGATACCTTCCGTTGATGAAGGACTGGAATATAGTGTAGACAAAATGTGACCCTGGTGTTAATTTTAACCTTATGCACAGGTTTATACAGCAATTAAAGGGATAGTTGCGCGGCATTCATCACCCTGTTAGTAAGGGGTATATCCAAGCTTATCTCGACGAATATTGCTACAGGTTCAATAGACATGGAACACGTGATTCGATATTCAAAAATCTGATCAACAGGATGATGAAACACCAGCCAGTATGCCACCGATTACTAGTCAGTTAATAAAACCTAGATGGGCGATTCTGTAATGTTTTATTCTTCTTGTATTTTAACTTTGGTCTTCAACCGATCTGTAATCCCCTCTTTTAAGCCATTTTTAGGTTAAACATCCGCTTCAAATTGTGAGAAATACAAACTAATCACCGTTCATTGTTTAGGTTGCCTTTTCCTCTAAATGAAAATGTTCTAAAGTCTAATACTTCTTTTATTATTCCAAAATCAGGCGCTACTGAATGCTTCCTCTTGCGATGAAGCTCTTTATTCTTATCATTGTTGGGTTTAGAAGTTTTAATCCGTCAATTTGAATAGGACAGGAAGTATTATTCTATTTTTTGGCGACTACCTTATGTATGATCAAAAAAAATATCGGTTGTAAAGAGTATTTTAAACCCCCGTTTCATCTCCTTCATTGATATAGTACACTTCTTTGTTGGCGGCTCTGTCTATACTCGCATTGAATTCAAACCCTAACAACAAAATGTTAGACATGAGCCACTGCCATACCATCAAAGCAATCAAAGTTCCTATGGAGCCATAGAGCTTATTATATGTTCCAAAATTGGTAACGTAGTAAGAGAATCCAAATGACACTGCTACACCTAATAGAGTGGCCAATATTGACCCATAGGAAAAAAACATCCACTTGTCATGTATGGCAGGACCAAAATAGTAGATACTTGCAATCGCAACATAAAAGGCGATGAAGATTACCAGAAATCTCAAAAAGATAATGAGATAATAGGTGAAGCCCTCCGTCAAGTAGCCATGATGCCATATCCAATCAAGGGCAAATTGACCGACAAGAATAAATAAAAAAGAAATAATTAGTGCGAAAGCCAAAATTAATGTGAGCCACAAGGAGATCAGTCTGGTTTTGAGATACCCACGGTTATCTACCGTCTTATAGCTCATGTTAAATGACTGCATCAATGAGTTAACACCATTTGTGGCAAGAAATAGCGCGAAGAGCACACCAAAGGAAATAAGACCATCTCGACGAACACCCACTGTATCACTTATAGTATCGTCAAATGCCGCATAAAGGTCTGGAGGCATGAAAGATCCCAAAAACTCCAAAATATCGCCCGATGATATAAATGGAAAGTAACTATGTAAAAACGGAATTAAAGCGAAGAAAAAAATGAGGCTCGGAAAAATAGATAAGGTAAAATTGAAAGCCACTCCGTAGGCTCTTTCGATGAGTTGGTTATCGCCAACTTTATCCACAAAAATGATAAGCGTTCGAAACAAAGATACTTGCCCATTGCGAAGCTTTATAGTTTTAAGCCAAGACATCAGCCGGAGATACCAGCCGGTATAAAGTAAATGTCGATGTATTGACTCTCTTACTCTCATCAGTAATATTTACTCAATAAGGTACTAAGTTCTTTAGGAATTCGGGCTGGTTTTCCTGTTTTCATGTTCATAAAAGCCAACTCCGTTTCCGACGAATTGATGAGTTTTCCTTCAGGATTAGTCACCTCATAAAAAAACTTAATTCTCGCACGAGGCTCATTAGGAATGGACACTTTTATGGTCAAAAGGTCATCATATTTGGCAGGACCATGATATTTGATGTTCATGCTGAGAACGGGCATGCCTATTCCTTCGTCCTCCATTTTTTTATATGAAAACCCAATGGCCCTGAATGCTTCAACTCTGGCGACTTCATAATACGCCCCATAATTACCATAGTAGACAAAACCCATCTTATCTGTCTCTGAATATCTTACTCTGACTTGTACTTCGTGCTGATACATTATTTATATATTCTTTGCCTATTCAGTGCTCGCTGAAATGCTGAGGCGTTTTTATTATGTTCACTTAAAGTTCTGGCAAAGAGGTGAGTGCCGGAAAAATCTGGATTAGCACAAAAATACAAATACTTATGATTTTGATAGTTAAGAACACCCTCAATTGTTGTAAAAGAAGGTAGCATTACTGGACCAGGTGGAAGTCCTTTATTTTTATACGTGTTGTATGGAGAGTCTATTTTTTTATGTTTGTTGAGGACTCGCCTAATGGTAAAATCATCTAAGGCAAAAACCAACGTTGGGTCCGCCTGTAATGGGATACCTCTTTTTAATCGATTGATATATACTCCTGCTATAATTGGCGTTTCCTCCATGACATTAGTCTCCCAGTCCACTATGCTTGCCATTGTTGAGACCTCTTGTGGTGTCATTCCGATTTCTGACGCTTTGTTTTTTCTTTCGGGAGTCCAAAAATTGTCATATTCATTTTTCATTCTATCAAGAAGCTCTTCGGGGGTAATCGTCCAATAAACTTCATAGGTATTGGGTAGAAACATCGAGATAAGATTGAACGAATCAAAACCATACAGTTGGGCGATGCTGTCAGACTTAAGATAGGGGAGAATATCCAAAGAGTCCATTTGGATGTTTGCGGTAAGCTTAGGTGCCAGTTCTTCAATCTTTCGAGCATTGTTAAAAGTTATTAGCACTGGTGTTTGCCTTCCAGCTCTTAGCAGATTGATTGCATCTAAGTTAGACATGTCAGCCTTGAGCTTATACATACCAGGTTTGATATACTTGTCATAACCTTTCAGCTTGGCGACAAAACTAAAAGCAACTAGGTCATTGACTATTCCTTCATCGTAGAGCTTATTTTGTATTTGTTTGAAGGTGGTAGTGGGGTATATAGCGAATAGTTTGTCTTGCTTACCAACTTGTATGTTCGCTGTAAAAATTATTTGATATCCATAGAAAGCAAACGATGAAAGCATCACCGAGAAAACGATCATAGCTGTCGCAAATATTTTTTTCTTCTTCATTCGAAAGGTTACAATTGTTTGATTGGCACGCGCTAGATAAGAACGATTGTGGTTTGTAAGTGTTTAATCTTCTTTATTGTGCAAAATTAAGCATATTAAATCCAATTATAAACTCAAAATATTGGGTTGAATCGAGTAGTACTAAGTCTTATTATTGGGGAACGTAAAAAAATCATTTGTGCCATAAGGGATGAATGTAAGCTCCTTTATGATAATGATGCGAAAAGGAAATAGGTAAGTTAATCTCAGAGATTATTGGTAGTCCGTCATCATCCGAGGCTATTTCAAGATTTGTACCTATTTTTCTGAGATTATCGCATGCTATTGATCTAATATATTTTGGCCAATTGATTTTTTGCGCATGACAAACCTCGTAAGTCACCTCCAAATGTGGGGGATGACAAAAACTTAACACATATCTGTCATTGACTTCAAATGATCCATGAAAGACCAAGGAGTTATGCTTGGCGGTGAATCTTAAATTTTCAGGATCTAATTTTATTTCAATTTTTTTAGGCTGAAAACGAACCAGATCTCTGGACGCTTTAAATACTGCTTCTTTGGCCGTCCAATACAACCAAAAAAGCTGAGGATGGTCGATAATTACTTCATGTTGAGTCTTAATTAGTCGGAACTCATTTTCTGAGCGCTTTTTCAACAGGGGATCAGTCAGATCAACAATATCGATACCTATCAAAGCTTGTATCTGGCGGCAAGTGAAAAGTAGATGTTTGATTGATCGTTATCTAATATGTAATACTGATTTAGGTTGTTGCTAAAGTCTAACTCGGTAGAGAATTCAATTTTTTGTAAAGTAAACCTATGGAATAAACCAAATGTATACTCAACCTTATGGCGTTCTAAGTCTTTAATATTCACGACAAAATAGTCTTTGTTAAACTCTATTCTTTGCAGCTTTAAACCAAAAGAATAGCTTTCGGTCTTTAGTAAAAGGTTCAATTGGTCAGAGTTACTGCCTGGACCTATCCCAGCTCCTAGGATTTGACCATTATTGGTGTATCCTTGTTTATTGATGTGATGAACATAAAAGGTTGGCTCAGCTCTCCATAAATATGTGTGATTTCGAGATAGGTTGGTATGCTCGTAAATGATATTCAAAGACTTCTTGTTTTTCAATTCGATAGTTTTCTCAAAGCCTATGGTGTAAGCACGACTATGCTCTGGTTCCAGAATGGTCCAGCGAAGACCACCGGTAAAGTCATTCTTAGCAAATTCCGTGTATACCCTGAAGCCAACCTCTGGAAATGACCAATCTAAACTTACAGAAGCTAATTGATCAAATGTGTCATTGGTGTTTATGGAATCCCCACGAGTACCGCTATCAAGAATTTTTATTGGTGAAATAATATCTTGAGTTTCGAAAAACTGTGTGTCTTTATACATAGCTCGGTTAAATCCAAGCTTAATATTAGGCGCAAATGCAGGGGAAAAACCTAAAAATAGGCCGTTGAAATATCTTGTGTCATTTTTAGCGTTTTGATCAAAATTATCAGACTCTGATAATAGACCATAGATTAAATACGTCTCAATTTTCCCCAAGTTAAAGTCCTTAATTTTAAAAGTGACTGGCTCGAATCCCAATCTCAAATGAGGGAAACCAGCAGCTTGATTACTCATTATTATAGGATTAAAAGAAGAAGGCCCAAGGCTGAAATTTTGGGTGGAAAGACTTGTTACAAATTTCTTATGTACAAATTTAAGTTCGGATTGCCCTAGATTAAAAGCTACAAACCCGCTATTTCCTGATCTCTGTACCCAATCAATTCCTGAAGAAAACTGATAAGCACCATCATTCGTATTGCGCTTTTCAGCAAGTTGGAAACTACTATTTTGAGAAAAATAAATAGCTGGCTGAACGGTTAGTGAAAATCCACCTCTATTGACTTGAATACCAAAATGCGTTTCAAACGTCGCTCCTTTACCTTTCCAGATCGGGCCGTCGTTATATCCACGTGCATATCCAGAGTTAAATGAGAGTTTGGTAATGGGGGCCAAAACAGTAAATTTTTTATTATATTGACTTACACTGGTGTATAGAGCTAGTGAAGTTGTATCGTTTAGCTTTGATTCATAAAAATCAATTCCTGGTGTTAATACTTGCGCAGATAAAAAGAATGAAGAAAAAAAGATCAGAAAAGAGGTCAAGCCAATCTTCAGCAGGTTATCGAATAAAAGAATCATAATTTAATATTGAGAACTTTGATACTTTACAAAACTAGTTGATATCAATAACCCATCTTTGAAGAAATGGTTAATTTTCTGGGGGCAATAGATTTTAAAAAGAGGCAAGAATGATCCATCAATACTATTGGTTAATTTTGCGAAGAGCTTATGAGCACAGTT